>NZ_JAVJTO010000051.1:0-223647 GCF_040220235.1 Coleofasciculus sp. B1-GNL1-01 | reverse complement strand
TTTGTATTCCATAAACGTGAAAAGCGCTGTAAATACATTTTTATGTGCAATCAGATGAGCCACTTACCAAGTTTGGCGATGGAGAAGTCTAGGTACAACCTCAGTCGCGAATAGGGTAAGCAGACTGTAGCGCCAGTAGATGACCCATCCTTGATTCCGCCAGTCCCCTAATACCCATCTGGAACCGACAAAAAGGGTTAAGACTAAGATTAAACCGATTCCGCCAAAGAGTAATCGCCTTTTCCATGTTGAAGGGGGTATAAACTGAGGTTGGGTGAGAAAAAACCCTGTAATGACTCCTAAAGAACGCGCTAAAGGTTCCCATAAACTGGCGATAAAAAACGTCAGGATGACAACTGTAACCCGAACAATAAACCTTGGTTTTACCGGAATAGACCAGACTGTACCTATCCCCGCAAAAAGAATACCTACAATTAATCCGGCGACTACATCTATAGGAAAGTGAACCCCTAAGTAAAGGCGTGATATGGCAATTAAGGGGAGCAGAATTAGACTCCACACCCATAGCCAGAGGCGGTTGTGGTGTAAGGATAAGTAAATCCAAAAGGTTGCTGAACCTTGGACGTGTCCACTGGGAAAAGAGGCATTTTCACTCGTCGCGATCGCGTCAGCCGAGGCGATGTCCGGATTTAACTCGAAGGGACGAGGTATGTCAAACAGTTCTTTGAGGATTGTGTTACATCCATAACTAATCCCTAAGAGTAGTCCTAACTGGCGACCTGTCCATGGGTCAATTAACCAGTAATAGAGGGTTAGGAAAGCGATGTAGGCATATTCAGAACCAAGATTGGTAATCGCCAACACTAAAGGCTGCAAACGTTGTCCTAGCAGTTCCTGAATCCATTCAATCGTTGTCATCGTACCTGAAAATTTTGTTAAATTTGTGTCATTTTCTCAATTAAAGACTGATGTTGGGGATAACGCTTGATTAAGTCCTCTCGTTTGCCTAACTCAAAATCATTAAAATCAAAACCGGGAGCAACTGTACACCCAACTAAAGAATAGGATTGCGGGTCATTAACAGTCGCGCCAAACCAATCTCCCGCTTTAACTACGGCTTGAAACACCTCACCCTGATCAAAATTTTCACCTAACTTAATGGAACTATAGTTTCCCGATTGCTCAATAATATGAATGGTGAGTGAAGACCCAGTATGAAAATGCCATAACTCATCGGACTTGATGCGATGAAGCGCAGAAAAATCAGTCCCCGCTAATAAAAAGTAGATAGCTGTTGAAAAATTACGGCGTCCAGAAAAACGTTTTGGTAAACTCTCGTGGGCTATTTGTTCATCAGAAAGATAAGTCTCCTTGTAATATCCTCTTTCGGGATGTTTTTGAAGTCCAAGCTTTTCAATCCAGTATTCGGCGTTTTTTGTTGACATGTATTTTCAGGTTATAAATTAAGTCCTAACAATAAAGTATTATATCCTATTCATTTATGACTGAACTTGCATTCAGCTAAGCTGTTCGGCATTTAAACCTTAATGTCAAGAATCATGAAATCCTTGTAGTGCGTTAAGCGAAGCCATGCCGCAGGCTTTGCATCTTGCTCGCTATTAATACCCAATTTAAATGCATGACAGCTTAAAACCATTAATTTATACCTGAAATATTAGCCGTTTTACTTATATTATCTGCCCTGATCCCTTGCGTTATCGGCTTAATCCCAGACGTTACTTGATGAATCCATCCCACATATTCAGTTCGCACCTGTTTTAAAAAAGCCGCTATCATCCAATCTTCGACACTATGAGCAGCATAGTCCTTTGAATAAGGTTCTCGAAAGAGTTCTATCAACCAGTGAGCATAACGAAGTTTCCGTTGATCGCCATCCAGAATAATCAATTGTCCGCCAGGTTTCAGCAGGCGAAAGCATTCTTGTACAATTAACTGAGAAATCAGGGGCGGCGTTTCATGTAATACCATGGAGACTGTGACTAAATCAAAGGAAGCATTCTCAAAACCCGCAGCTTCAGCGAAACCCTGTTGCCATTGTATCTCTAGTCCTGCTTGCTGTGCTTTGTAATCTGCCACAATCAGCATATACGGAGACAAATCCAATCCGATAACAACAGCTTTCGGAAACGCCTGCTTTAACATCAATGTTGTCGAACCTGTACCACAACCGAGATCAAGAATTCGACTGGGTGGCTTTTCAATAGTCGTTATTAACTGTTCGCGAATTCGAGTTTCATTGGGTGGGGACGCATAAGCCGTCACAGTATCATAAGTAATAGCCGCTATAGGATTCAGATAGCCACCTTCAATACCATGAAAGTCGGGCTGGCTATAATAGTCGGGATAAATGAGATTAATTTGTCGGAAACGTTCACTCTGCTTTTGCCAATCAATGGTTTCATAGAACTGGAGTTTGTCTTGACCAATCACGATGCTTATGATTGGCTTTAAGAAAAGCTCTCCTATTCGGTTCTTACGGCTAGACATAAGTAGTCGGACTAAAGAAAACAGCAATTAAAAGTAAACCCTGTAGGGGCGACCTGCTGCACCAATGAACACCACCAACCGATTAATTATATCGGGTCGCCCTGGATTAGGTATCGGTAATTATCTGACATCGCCTACATTGGACTGGGGCGAGTCGAGACAAGTTAATTCTGACAGCGCCACATTTTATCAGCGACTATGGGTGTCAACTTAAGCTACAACCCCCTCACCCCCAGCCCCTCTCCCACCAGGGGAGAGGGGAGCAAGAAAGACAAAAAAGAAAGGGTATTCTTTTCACTGATAATCATTACAATCCCTAACCTTGCGGCAGAACCAGGAAATCTTCAGGGAGTTTTATGGTAAGCTAAGGAACATTCAAAATACTTGACTCTAAATTATGCAGTTAAAGTCTATCAAACAAAAAAAAACTTTTTCAACGCCATAAAAGTTATATCCACCAGTCTGATCAGTGGTGCAATTGCGCTAGAACTCTGGAATATTTATGCTTTATTCAGTGATCTGAGTGTCCCCACAATCCTTGAACCTGTTTTTTGGCTGGGGCGTTTTGCCGTTACCATTCATTTAGTGGAAGCGATTATCGCAGCAGCTTATGCGCCTTCTAGACAAAAGACACCCATCGTCTATGGAACTTATACGTTCTTTGTGGGTACAGTGGGTTTGTTAGAATTATTCGATCAGGAGGATGAGTAGATGTGGCGAAACTTTCCATCCTTGTTATCAGTCTGGATTACCCGATAGTCACAACTTAAGACTCTCGCACTCCCAACTCTTTTAAGTTATACTCATATCTTGCCTTACTGGTAATCAGCTTAAAGTACTCCTGTGGTGGGCAAGAGCAACGAACGATACTATAAGCATTTTGCATTTTATAACTCTTGCCCACCCTACATAAACTACATAAAGTTTCCAAACTTTTTTAATGAGACGTGTATGAAATTCATCGAGGCTATACCCATAACTTTATGCCTAAGTGGTATCTTCGTAGTCGTTCCGATAACCTTAGCTCAAGTTCCGGCTAAGGTTCCGACACGGGTAATTAGCCAAACGCTTACCAACACTCCAGAAGAACCTCCTGTTGGCGGCTTATATGTTCAATCGGAAGAGGGACAACAGCAAGTCTTTCCCCTCAAGCATACCGAGGTGAATGCCAAAGTGACGGGGAATGTCTCTCAAGTTGAAGTTACTCAAACCTTTGAAAATCCCTTTGCGGAACCCTTAGAAGCCGTCTATGTCTTCCCCTTGCCCGATGAAGCGGCGGTGTATGATATGGAGATTAGAATCGGCGATCGCACGATTAAAGGGGAGATTAAAAAGCGTGAGGAAGCCCAAGCCATTTACGAACAGGCGCGTCAGGAAGGACGAACGGCGGGACTCCTAGAACAAGAACGGGCAAATATCTTTACTCAGTCTCTGGCGAATATCAAACCCGGAGAACAGATTGATGTCACAATTCGCTACACCGATAGCCTAAAATTTGAGGGCGGTGACTATGAATTTGTGTTTCCCATGGTTGTCGGACCCCGCTATATTCCGGGTAATCCCAGTGGTAATCGTGGAAATACGAACCAAGTTCCCGACGCCTCCCGAATTACCCCGCCAGTTCTCAAGCCGGGAACTCGTTCGGGACATGATATTAATGTAACCGTAGAGATTAATGCTGGTGTACCGATTCAGGATGTGCGTTCTCCCTCCCATCAGATTCGCACCCAACGCCAAGGTGAAACCGTACAAGTACAGTTAGGCGGGGAAGACACAATTCCCAACAAAGACCTAATTTTACGCTATCAAGTCGCAGGCGATCGCACGCAAGCCACTCTCCTTTCCCAAGCTGATGAACAGGGTGGACATTTTGCCCTTTACCTCATCCCCGCCTTAGACTATCGCCCTGATGAAATTGTCCCCAAGGATGTCGTCTTTCTCATGGATACATCAGGTTCCCAACGGGGTGAACCATTGCTGAAGTCCCAGGAATTGATGCGCCGCTTTATTAATGGGTTGAATCCCGATGATACGTTTACGATTATCGATTTTTCTAATACGACGACTCAACTTTCGCCTCGACCTTTAGCCAATACAGCCCAAAATCGCACTCAAGCACTAAATTATATTAATGGATTGCAGGCAAATGGCGGTACAGAATTAATGAATGGGATACGGGCGGTGTTAAACTTCCCACCATCTGCACCGAATCGGCTGCGAAGTGTGGTGTTACTCACCGATGGCTATATTGGTAATGAGGCGGAGGTGATTGCTGAGGTACAACGACAACTCAAACCCGGTAATCGTCTTTATAGTTTCGGCGTCGGAAGTTCGGTGAATCGCTTCTTGCTAAACCGTTTAGCGGAGGTGGGGCGGGGTACAGCCCAAGTCATTCGTCAGGATGAACCCACGCAGGAGGTGGCGGAAACATTCTTCCGCCAAATTAATAATCCAGTCTTAACGGATATTCAGGTCAGTTGGCAAGGTGAGGGGACATCGGCGAAAATCTATCCCCTAGCTGCACCCGATTTATTTGCCAATCAGCCTCTGGTTTTGTTTGGACGGAAACCAGACCGTCGCAATGGCACGATTAAGATTACCGGAATGGCGGCGGGGGGTCAACGGTATGAACAAACCCTATCGGTGAATTTTGATCAGAGTACCGATAATCCGGCGATTGCACAATTGTGGGGACGCGCCCGGATCAAAGATTTGATGAATCAAATGTTTGGTGGTGAAACTAAGTCGGGTGTCGAGGCGGTGACACAGACGGCGTTAGATTATAACTTGTTATCGCAATATACGGCATTTGTGGCGGTGAGTGAAGAAGTGCGAGTGGAACCCGATGGAACACGGCGGCGGGTACAAGTTCCGGTGGAATTACCCGAAGGGGTGAGTTATGAAGGGATTTTCGGTGATACGGCGGATACAATAACACTCACTGGAGGTGTACCGACTAATTCTTCATTGAGATTTAGGAATCGCAGAATGCGATCTTCAAGGAGGAGTGCAGGTGGGTTTTCGCGAGGTTCGGCTGCACCTTTACCTGCTGCGCCTCTACCGACTTCCCAACCCCAGTCAGAGGAGGCTGATACCTTAAGCCAAGGTTCAACTCAACTTCAGGTGATCAAGATTGAAGGGTTAGAACCGGAACAAGCAGAAGATGCGATCGCGTCTCTGACTCAACATCTACAATCCTTGAATCTCCCAGAGGGTTTCACGGGTGAAATTATCTTTGAGTTACAGATTCGCGATGGTGCGGTTCAACGAGTGATCCTCGACGATATCGAGTCAACGTTACAGGATACCACCATTGTCGATCCAATTCGGCGATCGCTCTTAGGCTGGTCTACTTTAGAATCTGTTACTGGAACGATTCGAGTTACCTTGCGAGTTCCATAGATACGCTAAAACGTCGTTAAATAACTCAGGGAGAGGCGAACACTCCTAGGAATACGTTACTGAGGGCGGGTTTTTGTGAGAGGTTATCATTAACCCGCTTACCTGAGTAGCTAAACCCGCCCCTACACTTGACCTTTCACAACCGTTGAGGGAAAGCTTTTGACTTTTAAGGTCTGCGAAGCCGTACTAACGTAGGGGAAAAGGTCAAGAACACAAACAATTTCTTACCGCCGTTTGCGATATCTGCGTTGTTGTCGGTGTCTGGCTATTTCCTTGCGTTTGTGCTTTTCCAAGGGAGTTTCAAAAAAGCGGTTCTTCTTCATGTCTGAGAAAATCCCAGCACGAGATACTTTGCGCTTAAATCGCCGAAGTCCAGATTCAATTCCTTCATTTTCTCCAATAATAACTTGAGCCATGCTTATCTCCTTTGAAGCTCAACACAAAAAGGGCAGACATTTACCTGCCCTCAAATTTCAAAAGCCATAACAACTTAACTTCTTATCGTTCCTCAATTTCAGGGAAAAATAAGGAAATCAGCTTTTGACACTCCCACCGCTCTCCCACCGCTAAACATTTAATGCTATAGCGGTGAACAAGTTTTTTTTACAAGGCGCGGTTTATATCACCGCTCTCATGGAGTGTAGTGATATCAGTATGACATACGTGACATCCTCTGAGTAGGGGTTCAATGCCCCAAAGTTGGGGAGTCCATGTATCCCAACACTGACCTCACGGGTACAGATCGGGACTTATAGCTCCCCAAACCCCTTGCCAGTTAAGTTAAAAAGAACCACGGTTATAGCCACCGCGATTCCCATTGCTTCGTTCCCGTGGTCTTGCTTTGTTAACCTTCATTGAGCGTCCCATCCATTCAGCACCATCAAGGGTTTCAATAGCACTGTCTTCGTTAGACTCAGACTCCATCTCCACAAAAGCGAACCCTCGTGGACGTCCGGTTTCACGATCTTTGGGTACACTCACACGAGTGACGTTACCGTATTCGGCAAAAACTTCCGTCAAATCCTCTTGAGTGACATCGTAGGACAAATTACCAACGTAAATAGACATAAGGCACTTCCTTTTTACTGAACCTGTAGCGAGTTACATCGGAGAAGTGCCTGCGGACAAAATCGAAATCGAAAAAATCGAAACAAGCTTACTCTACCGAAAATCAACCGTATATACCATAGCATCGATTGCAGGAGTTTGGCAAGGTATTATCAGGTTCAAATATTAGTTCAGCATTTTGCCCATAATTATAGTCAGGCAAGTCAATATTTATAGGATATGACAGAGCAAGACTTCGTCGTCATTGACACGGAGGGAAAACACGCACTCAGCGAGATTGCCGTCATCGATAGTCAGGGCAAGATCATCTATGAAGCCTTCACTGAAGATCATCCAAACAATACAGCCATTCGACTGAAGTGCAAGAGTCTACGCAACATCGTGAGCGAATTTGCCACCCTGGTTCAGAGAAAAAAACTCGTCTGCCACTATGCTGCACACGACAGCAAAGTGTTGCGAAACAGCTTTATTCAAGCCGGAGTCAGGTTGCCCTCGTTTTCCTTCGAGTGTAGTTGTGAACTGGCACGACGATGTTTCCCCAATCTACCTGAATACTCGCTGAGATACCTGAGCAAGCATTTCCTTCTTAAAGTTAAAAACAGACTATTCGACGCCAATTGCGCTCATACGGCACGCTACGATGCCGAGTTTACTTATCATCTCTACCGGAACCTCAAGGAACACCTGGCTATGTACGAACGCCTCCGGAACACCTACAACCCATTTAGCAGTAGCCGCGTAGACACACCGTTCCAAGATCACATCGACCTGCAAGCGGTTTACCATAGCGAGTATGAAATCCTTAAGTCCATCATCAATGACATCAAATGCGATTCAAACCAGCAAAGCAAAGGTGCGGTTGTCATTGGCGAAGCCGGAGCGGGTAAAACCCACCTGATGATGAGACTCGCCAAAGAACGGCTGAAAACCAACCGCCTACTCTTTATCCGCCAGCCCAATAATGCCAATGCCGTTGTTTATCATACCTACGCTCGCATTCTTGAATCCTTTGCCGAGGGCATTCCCGACACTCCGCACACCCAGTTAGAGCAACTGCTTGCCAATAGCTTTGTCAAAATTCTCAAATCCATCGATCAAGTCACCACAACCCAAAAGGGAACGCAAATCCTTTCAGCATTGGAGCAAGACAGCCTCAGTCTTTACAGCCGCATTGGTTCAGAGGGAACAAAACGGAACCGCGATTGGTGGCAGTACATTGAACGTCACATCATGGACTGGTGGACGAATCGTTACACGGCGGCTGGATATTCTGCGGCAATACTCCAAGGGATTCTCAAGTTTTGTCGCTACACGGATCGGCGCAAAAAAGATATGGTGCGGCGATGGCTAGCCGTCAATGAAATTCCCGACGAACAGGCAAAAGACATCGGATTGGAAAACTGGCACGATGACATAAGTAAAGAGGAATTCTCCCTGGAAGCGATCACCACTTTTGGCACACTCTCCACTCTCGATGAACCACTGATTATTATTTTTGATCAACTCGAAGGACTCAGTGATAAGCCTACCCTGCTCAAAAACTTTGGCAGCGCCGTCAAAGAAATTTTAACCCACGTTCCCAACAGCCTGATTATTCTCAACCTTTTTCCCGATCGCTGGGAGCAATTTCAGCAATTCTTCGATGGCTCCGTTGTTGATCGTGTATCTCAGTACAAAGTACACCTGAATCGACCTAACAATGACAAGCTGCGTGATATCCTCAGTCTCAAAGCTCAATCTGTTGACCTTGACCTAAACCAGCTATTTGAGCGTAGTGAACTCGACGACATTCTTAGCCAAAACTCGATCCGTGCTGTTCTCAACCGTGCGGCTGCTTATTACCGCTACAAAGCTCAAAACATTCCTTTACCTTCGGCGCCTCTGGCTTCCTCAAAGCCAACGTCCTCCACGAGTCTCGAAACCCGACTGCACCGACTAGAGAACGAGGTTAACCAACTCAAGCAAGCGATCACAGGTATCACCACACCACTACAACCCCTCAGCGCCTTTCCTCAAGAGGCGATCGCTACCTCCGATGTCTCTACCGAACACCCCGTTGCGGATTACCTCCTCCAAAAGCAAAGAGAACTCGAACAAGACTACGATGCCTGTCCCCACATTATCAGCGATAGCGACGACTGGGGTAAACTTAACGAAATTGTCGCCGCCTTTGGGCTACTTCAGTCCATCGATATTGATCAACTGCGACTGGGCAAAAAAGTCCTTCCCGAACACTTACAGCTCAGAATTGGCGATCGCACGTTTGTGATTGGCTTTCTCAACATCAGTAGCTCTTCCTTTTTTCACCGCATCGCCAACTTCAATCAGCTTGTTCTCAGCCATCCTAAAACACAGTTTCGCCTCATCCGCGATGCTAGAGAACCCCAAATTATGGGCAAAAAAAGCCAAGAGGAAATTGGCAAGCTTAGCCACAGCCCAAACGGACTATTTGCCATCATGGACAAAACCGATCGGATTAACTTTGAGCTTGCCTATAACCTGATTGTCGATATTCACAATCGCGATGTAGATGCAGACATGGTAACAGCTTTGCACGTTCTTTCTGAACAGCTTGATACCTATTGGTTGACTACTATTATGTCCGGGTGAATACTTACCGGACTTGGGATCATTTACCTTCCTGTTGAGCGACTTGCTGCTTCACCTGACTCACACTATCTGGATTTAGGGAAATCGAATCAATTCCCGCTTCCACTAAAAATGCGGCAAACTCGGGATGATCGCTGGGTGCTTGTCCACAAATCCCCACCTTGCGATCGCACTGATGCGCGGTTTGAATCAGCCGCCGGATTGTTTTCTTAAGCGCCAGATTGCGTTCGTCAAACAGATGAGATAGATCGCCAGAATCCCGATCCACCCCCAACATTAACTGGGTGAGGTCATTACTGCCAATGGAGAAGCCATCAAAGCGTTCAGAGAACTCTTCCGCTAACTCCACATTAGAGGGAATTTCGCACATTACATAGACTTCTAACCCATTTTCCCCCCGCTTGAGTCCATTTTCAGCCAAGACGTGGAGAACCTTATCCGCCTCATCTAGGGTGCGACAGAAGGGAATCATGATAATCACATTATTAAAGCCAATTTCTTCCCGTACCCGTTTCAGGGCGCGACATTCCAAAGCAAACCCTTCCCGGTAGCGATCGCTATAATACCGAGATGCACCCCGAAACCCTAACATGGGGTTGGCTTCCTCTGGCTCAAATTGTTGACCGCCAATCAAGTCAGCATACTCATTCGTCTTAAAATCACTCATCCGCACAATCACTGGATTCGGATATTGGGCGGCGGCGATTTTGGCAATTCCTCTGGCTAAATTATCGACAAAATACTCGGTCTTATCCTCATACCCCTGAGTCAATTTTTGAATCTGCTGGCGTGCATCTTCATCCTCTAACTCATCCAAATGAATCAACGCCATCGGATGAATTTTAATCACATTATTAATAATAAACTCCATCCGTGCCAAGCCAATCCCTTCACAGGGTAATCGCCACCAGCGAAATGCTGCATCAGGACTGGCAATATTCATCATAATTTGGGTTTTGGTTTTGGGGATTTCTTCCAAGTTGAGTTCGGATTCCTCATACTCCAATATCCCTTGATAAATTAAACCGCGATCGCCTTCAGCACAGGAAATCGTAATCTCTTGACCATCCTCTAACGTACTCGTTGCATCACCCGTTCCTACAATAGCGGCAATGCCTAACTCCCGACTGACAATGGCGGCGTGACAGGTGCGTCCCCCATGATCGGTGACAATCCCGGCGGCTTTTTTCATAATTGGTACCCAATCGGGGTCAGTCATTCCGGTGACTAGGATGGAATTTTCTTTAAATTTATCAATCTCTTCGGCGCTTTTAATTCGGCATACTTTACCCGCCGCGATCGCATCCCCAATACTGAGTCCAGAAATAATTTCTTTCCCCTTTTCCTTGAGGCTATAGGTTTTTAATGATCCGGCTTCTTTTTGAGATTGAACCGTTTCCGGACGCGCTTGCACGATAAACAAGTCGCCTGTATCCCCATCCTTTGCCCATTCCATATCCATGGGTTTTTGATAATGGGATTCAATCGCACTTGCCCATTGACCTAGTTGTAAAATTTCCTCATCACTTAAGACAAAGGAATTACGCTCTTGGGACGACGTATCTATATTTTGCGTCGTCTCGCTTCCCCCTTTGGCGTAGATCATTTTCTTCTCTTTCGCGCCCTGTTTTTTTTCAATAATTGGCTGGAGATTGGCGTCCTCTAATAAAGGTTTAAACACCCGATATTCATCCGGCGTGACTGAACCCTGTACCACGTTTTCACCCAATCCCCACGCCGCATTAATCACAACTACATCGGGAAAGCCTGTTTCGGTATCTAAGGAAAACATCACCCCAGCACTAGCTTTATCCGATCGCACCATCTTCTGCACCCCCACTGACAGTGCTACCTTCAGATGGTCAAAGCCTTGCGCCTGTCGATAACTAATCGCGCGATCGGTAAATAATGAAGCATAACATTTACGACAGGCTTCGAGTAATTCTTCATAGCCAGTAACATTCAGAAAGGTTTCCTGCTGACCCGCAAAACTGGCTTCCGGTAAATCCTCAGCCGTCGCGCTACTTCTCGCCGCGATATCGACATCTTGGGTATCATAACGTTGACTAAGTTGGTCGTAAGCCTCGCGAATTTCCCTGGCAATGTCTTCGGGAAATTCAGCATAATGAAATAGCTTACGGATTGATTTCCCGACTTTTTCTAGAGGGGTTTTATCACTGTCTAATTCTGATAAATGCGACTTGATTTTTTCATTAAGCTGATTAGAGTCAAGGAATTTACGGTAAGCCTCAGCCGTAGTCGCAAAGCCATCCGGGACGCGAACGCCTTCATCTTTTAGGCTACGAATCATTTCACCTAATGAAGCATTCTTTCCGCCAACTCTTGATACATCATCAGAGGTAAGATTTTCAAACCAACGAATGTACTGATTATTGTTGCTTGTCATAATTACCGTTAACCGCAAATAAAACTATAAAATAGGACGAATTCTTTTTTCTCCCCTCTCCCGTGCCATAAAAGCGAAGCATCCTTAGTCCTCCCTCCTCGCAGGGGGGAACGAGGGGGGTTGGGAGAGGGGCTGGGGGTGAGGGCTGACTTGTGTAAGGAAAGTGCTACAAAGACAAACCAAGCTCAATTGTTAATTGCTGAGATTAAGTAGGTTGGTGGAAATGAACTCAACCCTGTTAATTTATGTCAACACCTCTCAACCCCTTACAAATGACGAATGACGAATGACAATCCCTACCGTTAACTTTAATTGTCCCCACCTACTTAACTAGCCGTTTGCTGAGTTTTTGATTCCTTAATCATGCGAACCGCTTCTTTAATCATCTGAGAAGCATATCCCCATTCATTGTCATACCAACTCATAACTTTAACCAAGTCACCATCAACGACTTGGGTCATAGTTAAATCAACAATAGAAGCGTGAGGATCTTGAACGATATCCGATGAAACAATCGGGTCTTCAGAAACCGCTAAAATGTCTTGATAGCGTTCGCTTCCGGCTTCTTCTTTGAAGATACTGTTAATTTCGTCAACGCTAGTTGATTTGTCGGTGACGAAAATAATATCAGAAATAGAACCAACAGGAATCGGTGCCCGTACCGCTACCCCATCAAACTTATTTTGATATTGGGGAAGAACTTGGGTTGTCGCCACAGCCGCCCCGGTTGTGGTGGGAACTAAATTAGCCGCTGCTGTTCTACCGCGTCGAAATTTCTTACTCGGTCCATCAACAATTGCTTGGGTAGACGTATAAGCATGAATGGTTGTCATCATGGCTTTTTTAATCCCGATTCGGCGTCCCATGACTTCAACAACGGGAGTAATGCAATTGGTGGTGCAGCTAGCACAGGATACAATTTGATCCGATTCATTCGGCTGATTAACGCCATGTACGATGGTTGTAATTCCCTCGCTTTTAGCTGGTGCAGAAAGAATCACCCGCTTAGCACCTGCTTGGATATGTTTTTCTAAATCATGTTTTTTCGTAAAGATCCCTGTACATTCCAAGACAATATCGACACCTAAATCACTCCAAGGGAGTTGGACGGGGTCTTTTTCACTTAAGATTTGATAGGATTTGCCATCGATAACTAGACTATCCTTGGTACTGTCTACATTTTTATTATATTTTCCGTAGACTGTATCGTATTTGAGCAGATAAGCCAGATTATCGGGTGGGACTAAATCGTTAATCGCAACGACTTCTAATTCGGGATTGTCAAGAGCAATCTTAAAAACAGCCCGACCAATTCTCCCGAAACCATTAATAGCTATCTTTGTCATGATTAAATCTCCTGTTATTTTCGGTTATGTTATGAAGAGAATAGGTTTATCTGATGAATTAAGGATGTTCGGGAGCCTATTTGGGCTGGGTTGAGGTACTTTACCCACCTTCCTTGAGAGAGCCTGTTGGGTTTCGCGATCGCTCTATCCAACCGACTCGAACGTGATGGCTTGCTTGTACGCTCCATACTCCCGACAAGCGCCAGCAACCTGTCACCCTTAACTTTAGATGGGCAAAAAGCTAATTCTCGTCTGTCTGTAGGAAGAAATAATCAAGCTATACCCCTCAGACTTTTACTAGATGACACTCTCCGGAAAATTCCACAAGTAGCAGAAGGCAGAAGGCTGCAAGGAAAAGTACCCCAGGGATAAAGGGGGTAACTTCATCGGATTTTGTATCATTCCTTATTTTCGACAGATGAAGGAAATGGTAATCTAGATAGTGGCTACAATCTCACTTTCTTACCCCAGCGATCTCTCACGCTTGGGTTTTCCTGAGTCAGCCGATTGGTGAACTACAGCGACTTACTTGGTTGAGGTTACGGAGATAATCGCGATTGAGTTTTGAGAAATGTTATCTGCCAGGGTGCGGAAGCGTTTTTCACTCTCTTTGAGTGCCTCTTCTGCTTGTTTGCGATCGCTAATGTCAGCCAAGGCATCGGGAAAGGTAATCGCATTGCCGTTTGCGTCGTATTCTACCCGTCCCCGGGCAATGACCCATCGCTGTTTTCCGTCAGCATCGCCGACGCGGTACTTAGCCCCATAGTCTTCTCCCGTGGCGATCGCCTGTTCAATTTCAGCGGTGACTTGAGGGCGATCTTCAGGCTCAATGGCGTTGAGAAATTGATCGAGTGGCAATCCTGTCGCCACCTGCTCTGAGTCAACACCGAACAGGTGCGCGAAGGGTCTACCGATAAATTCGGATCATTATCTTTACAATTTTTGACATAAATGTAAAGTTTTAATGATATCTATTGAGCATTATGAAAGTTAAGTAACCCAAGGTATATAAAAAAGATTGGGCAACATCTCAATCTTTATTTTTTTGAAAAATCTGTGACATTAATCACAGCTAAACGCTTAGAAAATCACAAAGATTCTCCGACTTTATCACACTAAATGGTGAGAACAATCACTATCTTTTATGGATTCAATTACAATAATTTCCCGAAAAATGGGAGATGATTTAGGTGTAAGGTGATTGATTAGTTAGATTGATTGCGTTGAGAGCAAACGGGGAACTAACCATGAGAGTATTTGCCAATTATACGATCAGCGAAGGAGATATAGAACTTCTGTTAAAAGACACAGATAACAATGGGGACGTATCCTTCGAGGAATGGGATGCAGATGTCTTATCCCAAGACTGGGATGCGGATGCTTTTATCGACGAATGGGATGCAGATTATCCAGTACATGATAACAATAGGGACATCTGGTTTAATGACTGGAAGGAGTTTGAAACAAACTTAGACGACATACTAATTCACTGTCGCGAATGGGAACTGTAAGCTATCCCTAAAATTCATCAACAGCTTTCCATTTATTTTTGTCTCTGACCTTGCCCAGTTTCCTGGGCATCATTCTGAACTCAATACTTACAAAGTAACAGCTTTTTGTCGTTAATTTTTCTCATTTCCGTTAATCTCAATAAACCGACTTTCATGTTACAGATTAGGGCGGGTTGGGCAAACGTGTTAGAGATTGTTTAACATCGTTGAGTGCCTCTCACCCGCCCCGATAAACTCCTAAATACTTGTCCTCCATGGAGGATAACCATGTAGAGACAAAGACTCGCCTCTGGACGTTGGAGAATTCTTTCCCTATTTTATAAGCGGATAGGGTTCAAAAAATCGCCGCTTACCTATGGCTAAAGTGGAGTTCCCACCTTATAGGTTTCTCCTTGTACAGTTACC
Organism: Coleofasciculus sp. B1-GNL1-01; assembly: GCF_040220235.1. Classification (NCBI taxonomy): domain Bacteria; kingdom Bacillati; phylum Cyanobacteriota; class Cyanophyceae; order Coleofasciculales; family Coleofasciculaceae; genus Coleofasciculus; species Coleofasciculus sp. B1-GNL1-01. Next base: position 208,429 of record NZ_JAVJTO010000051.1, on the reverse strand, counting down.
AAGTCGCCTGCAACTAATTTACGTCCGCGTCGAGTTTCAATGATGCCATTAACGGTAACATCACCATCTTGAATCATCAGTTTGGCTTCGCCACCTGTGGACGCGACACCTACCCACTTGAGGAACTGATCTAACTTAATAGTTTGGATTGGGTTGGTCATGCCAAGATAGACAAATCGCTGATCTGGAGTCAGATTAGGTAGTTGCAGATTTATCAGTTTCCGCCTCAGATTCTGATTCAACCTGATCGGACTTGACAAAGTTTAGCGAGGCAGAATTTAGACAGTAACGCTGACCCGTTGGTTCTGGTCCATCATCAAATACATGACCTAAGTGAGCATCACAAGCAGCACAGAGTACCTCAGTGCGACGCATCCACAAAGTATTATCGGCTTCATATTTGATGCTTTGTTCATCAATCGGTGCCCAAAAACTGGGCCAACCCGTGCCAGAATCATATTTGGTTTTGGAGGTGAACAAGTCATTGCCACAACAGACACATTTGTAGACTCCCGGCTGCTTATTGTCGTGATACTCCCCGGTATAGGCGCGTTCCGTTCCCTTCTGTCGGGCTACTTTATATTGTTCCGGGGTAAGCTGTTGTCTCCACTCCGCGTCACTCTTTTGTACTTTCTGAATCATGGTTTCAGCTATTTCTACACCTAATATGATAAAGTGATTCGTTGGCTTAGAGAAAAATTAGGGAGTTGTGAGTTCATAACCCACAACTCAAATCTCTACTTTTACTTTCCTACCGTCACCATCGTCCTTAAGAGCAAATGCGGCTAAAAGCGAGATGGCGGTGTAAAAGCGTTGATCAAACAGGGATGCGGTTAGGAAGGCAAATTATTGCTCGCATAAGCATCCATCTTGTAAGCTGGCGTGCGATCGCTGTAATTTGTTTTAGTACCCGTGATCGACTCGGCTAGCTGCTCAAAGGATTCAGAACGCCAGTTGCGCTCATGGATTGGCTTTCTCTGTTCGCCTCGGAAGTAAGCCTGAGTCCCTAATACAGCAACGGCGACCCAACCGACGACAAACAATGAAACTAGGATAACCATGGGGCTAATCATAATCGTTCTCCTTTGTTGAGCTATTTTGTAAATTTATGTTATTCACAATGTAACGAATTATTACAAAAAGCATCTGTGACTTGACTCTGATCCAGGAGTGATGATAATCACTATCCCCAACCCATTTTTTGATCGCGGTGAATGAATTAACAACAGAAGTCTTAGTTGTCGGCGGTGGTACAGGTGGCACAAGTGCAGCCATCCAAGCGGCACGTCGAGGCGTCAAAACAATTCTAGTCAGCGAGTTTTCCTGGCTAGGAGGAATGCTAACGACAGCCGGTGTCTGTGCGCCCGATGGCAATGAATTAGCCGCGTGGCAAACGGGGTTATGGGGCGCGTTTTTGCGAGAACTCCAACAGCGACAGCCCGGAGGACTGGATAATGGGTGGGTGAGTTTGTTTACCTACCACCCTAGAATTGGCGCTCAAATCTTTACAGATTGGGTGCAAGCATTACCCAACCTCAAGTGGATTGCAGGACAAACGCCGTTAGCGGTATTAAAAGCAGGGGATTGTGTCACGGGAGTGCAATTTGCTGATGTTGTAATTCACGCCAAAGTCACCCTAGACGCCACGGAATTGGGAGATGTACTGGAATTAGCCGAGATTCCTTATCGCTGGGGTTGGGAGTTGCGATCGCGCTTTGGTGAACCGAGTGCGCCTATTTCTGGCAATGACTTGACTCAACGCTATCCCGTTCAAGCACCAACCTGGGTCGTCATCCTCAAAGATTTTGGCACCGATACAGCGCCGGAAATTCCGCCCCCACCTGAATACAAACCAGAACAGTTTATCGGCGCGTGGGAGGGTTATGGGGTGGAATCCTTTCTCAATTACGGACGCTTACCTGGAGGACTGTTTATGCTGAACTGGCCCCAATCTGGCAATGATTATGGTGAGGGGGTGGGGCGCTTAGTGGAATCGGATGCATCCCGACAGCAGTTTCTCCAGGAAGCCCATTGGCATAGTCAAGGTTTTGCCTATTTTATTCAATCTCAACTGGGACGGCGTTATGGGTTAGCTGATGATATGTTCCCGGATGCGTCCCTCGGTGGTGGGGCTTACGCCCTACATCCTTACTATCGAGAAAGTCGGCGTCTGGTGGGGCTGGTAACGTTGCGAGAACAAGATATTTTACCGATACCGGGGGGTCAAGTTGCACCTTTACCCATCGATGAGTCAGGCGATTTTACTGGAATTGCGGTGGGAAATTATGCCAATGACCATCATTATCCCGGTTTCACCTTTCCCTTAGCCCCAAAATCCATCCGTTGGGGAGGGCGCTGGACGGGAACACCGTTTACGATTCCTTATGGTTGCCTTGTACCTGTGTCAATGAATGGTTTGTTAGTATGTGATAAAAATATTTCTGTCTCTCATATTGCCAATGGTTCAACGCGGTTGCAGCCTGTAGTGATGAATCTCGGTCAAGCCGCAGGAATGGCGGCGGCGTTGTCTGTGGAACTGGGTTGTCAACCGAGGGAGTTAGCTGTCCGGCGTATTCAAGAGGCGTTGTTGGGCGATACTATTGCCCCGGCTGTCATGATTCCCTTATTTAACCAATCCCTTGATGATCCCGATTGGCGGTATTGGCAACATTATTACTTGGATCATCCAGACGAGTATCCCAGTTCGGGCGTAGTTGATGAGCAGGGGGAGCAGGGGAAGCAGGGAGAGCAGGGGAAGCAGGGGAAGCAGGGGAAGCAGGGAGAGCAGGGGAAGCAGGGGAAGCAGGGGAAGCAGGGAGAGCAGGGGGAGCAGGGGGAGAATTTCCCCAATCACCAATCACTAACTAATTCCCAATCCCATGGCTTACTCTATTTCACTGGCATATTCCAACGTCGTGCTGACCAAGATTACACAATTACCCTGAGCGAACCTGAAAATCTTATCGGTCAAATTTGGATGTTGATTACGGTACAACCTGATGTTAATCAGCAACTCCAACATTATCCTCATCAGCAACAGCTACAAGGGTGGGGACGTTTTAATCCGGCGGGAAACTGGTTGCTGGTGAACTGTTTACGATGATCAGGGATTAGTCTGCTCCTGTTGCCCTAAAAAGGGCGGGTTTAGTTAGAACAATTTGAAGATAAACACGCTAGTCTACCATTAAACTTCACATAATCCACATTAACTCTGGCGGGAATTTTTCCTGAACCATGAGTAAAGAGTCCGTAACAGGGACTAGAAACCCTGACACGGACATCTGCTATGCGCTTTTACACTTCTGTTACTTTAGTGAGCCTGCTTACGCTCTCATTTGCTGTCCATGCTCATGATAGTCGCGATCGCTCGGTCTCACTTTTTCAGTCTACTCCTGCCCACTCGCTATTGTCTTTAGTGAAAACTGGAGATGCGGGTCCTCAAGGTCCTGAGACCAATCGCGGTGGACAACGGCGTTTCTTCACCTCCCAAGACACCCTCGCGCCCCAGATTTGTCACCGGGGTAGTGGACGGCGCGAATTTACTTGGGCATAGGTAGTTAGTGCCATTTGATATAATATATACTTTCCTGGAAGAATTATCCCCCCTAGTTGTGACCCATCCAGGGGGTCTTCCAGTTAATGGTATCTCCTGGGTTGTTTATCTTCCGTCGTCTATAATCTAAGGAGAATTTAGACTTTAATATTAGGGTGCTTTAAATTGTTAAGCGCATGTTTTGCTGTTTAAGTTGGACTCGCTGGTTTAGGTGAAGCCGTGGGTTCGTCATTACCTTTTATTCTGTTGTACCCATGCGATGTGACCGCTCCCTAAAATGACTAATCATCTCGATCTGATCAAGAGCCTTAGCCCCAGCGCCATGGATCAGATTATGATATATCTGGCTTTCAGCGCAATGAGAACCAGTGGACACCGACATGGGGCATTTCTAGATGCGGCGGCAACGGCTGCTAAATGTGCGATTTACACGACCTATTTGGAACAGAGTGAAAATATCCGGATGACCGGACATTTACACCATATTGAGCCAAAACGGGTCAAGGTTATTGTTGAAGAAGTTCGACAGGCATTAACGGAAGGAAAACTGCTGAAAATGCTGGGATCTCAAGAACCCCGCTATTTGATCCAGTTTCCTTACGTGTGGATGGATCAGTATCCCTGGCAACCTGGGCGATCGCGGATTTCTGGCACTAGCCTGCACAAGGAAGAAAAACGAATTCTCGAAGAAAAACTGCCGGATCATCTCCCAGATGCCCAGGTGGTGAGTTCCTTACAGTTCATGGAACTGATTGAGTTTCTGCACAGTCGTTCCCAGGAAGATTTACCCCCGGAACGGCGGGCATCTCTTTCAGAAGCCATGGCGGAGCATATCAAAAGGCGTTTGCTGTACTCCGGAACCGTGACGCGCATTGATTGTCCTTGGGGTTTACCTTATTATGCTCTGACCAGTGCCTCGTATTCGCCCGTAGATGGCAAAGAACGTACCTACACGATGGTGGAGGATACAGCGCAGTACTTCCGGTTGATGAAAGAGTGGGCAGAACGTCAGGACGGTGTGATGCGGGTGTTGGAGGAATTGGATATTCCACCGGAAAATGTTGATCAAGCCATGGCAGAACTGGATGAGATTATTCGCGCTTGGGCGGATAAATATCATCGCGATGATGGTAAAGCGATGGTTTTACAAATGGTGTTTGGTCGGCAAATAGAATAGTTATTTGTCAGTGGTTATTGGTCATTGATTTGTCCTTAGTTGTTTGACTGAGGACTTTTCTTTGAGGTTATGTCTGGCTAAAGAGCCATCATTTCTTTTTACCTTGCCACTTTTTTCCTTCCCTTGTGCCTTCTGGCTTCTGCTATAAACTATCCGGCTAGCCCCATGATACTGTGCCAGATGACGACAAACAGGATAGCCGCGATCGCACCAATTAACGTATTGATAAAATTCACGACTTCGTTGGTCATCCATTCGACCTGAGATTGCCAAGTGGCACCAATCACACTTTCTAGGTTAGTGGCAATAAAGGCAGCTAATACACAAAAATAGACACCTGTCAAGTCTATAAAGCCAACGCCCCAACCCAGAACCGCGATCGCAGCCGAGGCGACAGCCCCCGCCAGAGTTCCTTCTAAGCTAACTGCACCTTCGGTTCCGGGGGATACAGGTTGTAAGGTGGTGATTAAAAACGTGCGCTTACCGTAAGCTTTACCCACCTCACTGGCGGTCGTATCAGAAAGCTTAGTGGCAAAACTAGCGACGAACCCCAGTAGGAGAAAACTGCGATAGGGTTCATCCAGGAAAAGAACGCCCACCGCGCAAAGCGTACCTGTTAGGGCGGAACCCCATACATTTTCGGGTCCTCTAGCGCCTGAACGCTTTTCCGCGATCCCCGCCGCTTCTTTTTGTGCCATACCGATACGGGTAACCGCAGAACCGACGAGGAAATAAACCATAACAATCAGATACCCTTGCCAGCCTAACGTCCCCAAAATTACAATTCCCAAAGCCCAGGCGTGGAGAACTCCAGCGCGGGTGAGGAGTTGCTTGGGGATCACCCAGGCGATCGCTAATAATACTGTATTTAAGAGGACGGCAATAAGCCAAGGGTTGAGAGAATTGAAGGTTGCAAGCATTTACTAAGTGTTGAGTTTGATTGTGTAGGGGCGGGTTTAGGGACTTGGCGCAAGCTATTGATGATAACCTTTGTTCAAAACCCGCCCTGACCGAGTTTTGATTGTGTAGGGGCGGGTTTAGGGATTTGGCGCCAGCTATTGATGATAACCTTTGTTCCAAACCCGCCCTGACCCCACCGAAATCGCGAGGGGCTACGGGTTCAATCGTAGCGTAGCGCAGATAACCCGTAGGGGGATAGCGAGAAATGCCATCGGTCGAGCCCCGAAATATTTCTAACCATTGTCCCTATAGGTGGTATAATCTAGTGATGAAACAAGTTCTAACTATAGTTGTAAAGCTTCAACCTACGCCTGAACAAGCTGCCAAAATCGGGGCAACTCTTCAGGCGTTTGCTGCTGCCTGTAACTATGTTAATGAACACACAGATCCAAAACTGACTAATAAAATAGCTATTCAGTCCTTGACTTATCACACGATTAAAAGTGAGTTTGGTCTTGTGGCGAATATGGCGGTTAGGGCTTGTGCGCGAGTCTCTGCTAACCGGAAGGTGTCCAAGCAAAAGGGTAAGCCCGTTAAGAGCTTCGCCCCGACTAGCATGGACTGCGATAAAGACTTGTTTCGACTTCGTGAGCAAGATTGGACTGTAAGTCTTGCGACTATTCACGGCAGGGAACGCACCATCCTAAATGTGGGTAACTACCAGAGAGGTAAACTCAAGGGAAGAAGACCAACATCAGCTCAGTTGTGCAAACATCGTGATGGTTTGTTCTATCTGCACATCCAGATTAAGGATGACGCGCCTGACCCGTCAGACACCGATAAGGTTATTGGTATCGATTTAGGACGGCGTGACATTGCCGTAACCTCCGAAGGTCAAAAGTGGGACGGCGCAGGTATTCAACGAGTTCGCGATAAGTTTTCTCAGGTTAGAGCATCTCTCCAGAAAAAAGCCCCGAAAGGCACAAGGACAACTCGGCGTAGATGCCGGGAAATCTTGAAACGGCTGTCGGGGAGGGAGAGGCGCTATCAACAATGGCTCAATCACGGCATCTCTAAGGCAGTGGTCAAAAAAGCAGTCGAGTTAAGTGCCTCGATTGCTATAGAAGATCTCATGGGAATCAGGAAAAGAACTAATGAGCAGCCTAGAAGCAAGACTGAGCGCAGACGCTCTAATAGTTGGGCGTTTTACCAATTGCGTCAGTTCATTGAGTATAAAGCTTTAGGTGCTGGTGTTCGGGTTATTCCTGTTCCCCCAGCCTATACTTCACAACAATGCCATAAATGCTTACACATTCATCCAATAAAAGGAAAGTCCTACCGTAGCGGTAAGACTTTTAAGTGTGGGCATTGCGAATGGCAGGGGGATGCCGATTTCAATGGAGCTAACAACATCGCACTTGTGGGGCTGTCTATAAACCAGCCTGGAGGCACGGGGTTGTCATGTAGGTTAAACAGAACGATTGAATATGTTCAGCTTAGCCTGTTTGATTACTTCAGGGCTACTGAAAACCCAGACTTCAACGATAGCAAGTCTGGGTAGTTTATCATGGCGTATCTTAAGGGTTAAGAGGACGTTGCCGGGTGTATCGTAGGCGACAGTTTCGGGTATGCGATCGATGAATAACCGTTTAGGGTGATTATAGGATTAGGCAGAACTTCAAGTAGTAGCGATGAATCCCATTCTCTTCCATTTGGCATTTCCCGTTAGCGATATTGAGCAAACCAAAGACTATTATGGTAGAGGACTCGGCTGTGACATTGGGCGAGAAACCCGTCAAGCGGTCATTTTAAACCTCTATGGGCATCAACTGGTAGCCCATCTCACTGATGAACCCTTAACGCCACAACGGGGAATTTATCCGCGTCACTTTGGCTTGATTTTTACCACTGAAGCTGATTGGCAAGCCTTATGCGATCGCGCCCAACAGCAGCAGCTTCAATTCTATCAGCAACCGAAGCGACGCTTTCCGGGTGATGTGACGGAACATCGCACCTTTTTCTTACAAGACCCCTTTTATAATTTAATGGAGTTTAAATTTTATGCTCATCCAGAGGCAATTTTCGGCAGTCACGAGTTAGCGGCGATTGGCGATCGGTAATGTTTTGAGGTAACACCTATCATTAAAATAGGGCTAAAGCCCTTACTACGAACTACAAACCTAATTTGCCTTAATTTGATAAAAGGGTTCGGATAAAGCCGTAGCTACTGCTTGCATACTGTGAGGATTAATCACCATACAAGCATGGGCTAAAACAGGAATTTTCACATCTTGACCTACGGGCATTCGTGAACTATTACCCGGAATAATAATAAAATCCCAGGGTGTCCAAATTGAGGTAAAATTGAGGCGTTCTAACATCTGGACATCTCGGTTTAAATCCTCTAGCAAAGGATTTCCTGGGCGCATTTGCACGCAGGCGCGACGGTTCAATAGGTAGGCTAACCAGGTGCCGTGATGGGGGGCGGAAATGGTAATGTAACGCTGCACTCGGTTAATTCCACCTAATCGCTGCACATAATAGCGAGTGACGAGTCCTCCCATACTTAAACCGACTAAATCAATGGGTTGATTGAGGGGGAATGTTTGGTTGACAAAATTAGCTAATTGGGCTGCCATTTGGTCTAAACCCAATGTGGCGTTATTTGGTTTGAGGTCAAGGGTATAAACGGAAAAACCTTGTTTTTTGAGGTAGGGAGAGAGTTTGCGGAAAACTGATGAGGTGCGAAAAATACCGTGAACGAGAATAACTGGGTTTGTCATTGGTCATTGGTCATTAGTCATTTGTTAACCAATTTGTTTTGTGCATAATTTATAATTTAGATATAAGCATTATACCAAATCCGGGTTAGCTACCTCCCTTATAACCCAGTCCGCGCAGGCGGACTTTGTTTGTGTAGCTGCGATTTCAATCGCCTTGGCTGAGATGTTGGGTTTCCTACGTCAACCCAACCTACGGCTTCTGCCTTCTGGGATAGCGATACACTAAACGATAGTGAAAAAAGCAGGAGGGAAAACGTGGACGTTAAAGCAGCCGTCGCCTACGAAGCCGGGAAACCGTTAACCATTGAAACCGTTCAGCTAGAGGGACCCAAAGCTGGGGAGGTACTGGTCGAAATTAAAGCAACAGGGATTTGTCATACCGACGCCTATACCCTCTCTGGTAAAGACCCAGAAGGACTATTTCCTGCTATCTTAGGACATGAAGGTGCTGGTGTAGTCGTCGAGGTTGGAGACGGGGTAAAAAGCGTTAAACCGGGCGATCATGTGATTCCGCTCTACACACCCGAATGTCGGAACTGTGAGTATTGCTTAAGTTTCAAAACCAATCTCTGTCAGGCGATTCGGGCAACTCAGGGACGAGGTGTCATGCCCGATGGCACAAGTCGGTTCTCTAGTAGTGGCAAAATGCTGCATCACTACATGGGAACCTCTACCTTTGCCAACTATACCGTATTACCAGAAATTGCCGTGGCGAAAATTCGCGAAGATGCGCCTTTTGAGAAGGTTTGTTATATTGGCTGCGGCGTAACCACGGGAATTGGTGCGGTGATTAATACCGCCAAAGTTGAAGCCGGTTCCAGAGTTGTGGTATTTGGACTCGGTGGGATTGGCTTAAATGTGATCCAAGGGGCGCGAATGGTAGGCGCAAGTCAAATTGTTGGCGTTGATATTAATCCAGATAAACGGGAATTGGCAGAAAAATTTGGCATGACGGATTTTGTCAATCCCCGTGAAATCGAGGGAGAGTTAGTTCCTTATTTGGTGGAGTTAACTAAAGGTGGAGCCGATTATAGTTTTGAGTGCATTGGTAATGTCAATGTGATGCGCCAAGCCTTGGAATGTTGTCATAAAGGATGGGGCGTGAGTGTAATTATTGGAGTAGCTGCCGCCGGACAAGAAATTAGTACTCGTCCCTTTCAGTTAGTAACTGGACGGGTTTGGAAAGGAACGGCTTTTGGTGGCGCAAAGGGACGCACCGATGTTCCGAAAATTGTGGATTGGTATATGGAAGGTAAGATTAATATTGATGATTTAATTACCCATGTCATGCCCTTGGAAAAAATAAATGAGGGGTTTGATTTAATGCACCAAGGGGAATCCATTCGCAGCGTGGTTACATTTTAAGGCAGAGCGTAAAAACCCACTATTTTAGGGGCTGCTGAATAAGTGGTGAGGTGAGGGGGAGATGGGGAAGCTGGGGAAGCTGGGGAAGCTGGGGGAGCAAGGGTACATTGTCCCTGAGCAAGATGATGCCATACTTATGAACGATGCTACATTCGTCGGGAGCATCCCAATTTGGCACGTTGGCTCTTTGAATGGGGCTGAAACCCTTGCAATTGCGTTACTTGAGGTAATGCTTTGTCCAAAACGGGATGCTCCCCATTCGTCTGCATCAACTCACCACTTCCGTCGCCAGTTAAAAAAGCTTTCCAGTAGATTTTGTAATATCTTATTATCCTCTAACCGTTGACGTTGCCACTCCTGCGCTGTTTTATAAAGAATCTCTGACATTGTAGGCGAAGCTTGCGGCATTTTAGCCAGTGAACCCACTTTAATTTTATGGCGAATTAGTAGCGCGATCGCACCAATCAATTCATCAGCATTTGCTCCCACGATTAATCCACCTAAAATTGTCCCATTCCGACGCAGCACCAGTTTGCAAAATCCCGTCGTTTCACCCAGAATCTGCGCCTTATCCAAAGTTTTGAAATACTGTCGCACCACCCAAACATTCTTACCATAACGCCGTCTGGCTTGCGCTTCCGTTAACCCCACCCGTGCTAAGGTTGGATCAGTAAAAATTGCCCAAGGAATGCCCTGATAATCCACAGTCCATCGTGGAAAAAATAAAGCATTTTTGATCGCAATACTGGCTTCGTATTCGGCAATATGATCAAATTGATAACCGCCAATCACATCACCACAAGCATAGATTCGAGGATTAGTGGTTTGCAGTTTTGGATTGAGTTTCAACCCCTTTCGGAAAAACTTGACCCCAACCCCGGCTAAATTTAACGATTCAATATTAGGCGTTTGACCCGTCGCCAACAAAATTTCATCGGTTTCAATTGCTCGATTTCCCACTTGCACCCATTTTTTCCCCTCAATCCACTTTATCTGAGTCACCGGACTTTGAGTCAAAACACGAATTCCTTCGGCTTCTAATTGCGCTTGCACCAGACGCGACGCCTCTGCGTCTTCTTGGGGAAAAATAAGAGCCTCACTCACCGCCAGTGTCACCTGGCAATCCAGCCTCGCTAATGTTTGAGCGAGTTCGATCGCATTGGGAGTGCTACCAACAACTAACCAATTTTTCTGTAACTGAAATGGAATAGTTTCTTCTAGGTTCTTCGGTTTTCCTTGAGGACTAGGTTTGGTTACTTTATCGGTTTCTTGAGGAACGGTATCAGTCAAATTTGCACCGATAACTTTGCCTTTAGACGTGTCTACATACTTCCAGATATCTCTAGGGGTACAGTAACGGATTGTCTCTAGCCCATCAATATCAGGAATTTCTGGGCAAGATCCCGTTGCAATCAGATACGCCCTGGCTCGCAAGCGTCGGTTATTGACAACAAAGCCTAGGTGAGGCAAGCGACAAAATTCTCCATTGCCAGAAATTATATCTACACCGAAAGATGCCAAAATTGCTGGAGAAGTCGCTTCAGAACAGGTAGAAACCACCATCTCTGCCCATTCCATTGCGTCAGGAATTTCTACAGTAGGAAAGTGGGCGGTTGACTCAAGAGGACTCAGATACGTTCTAATATCCTCTTTCTCTGCTTCCCCAACCTGCCATGGCTCGTCTCTACATACTTCCCCTGATTGTTTAACTAACTGTTTTTCTAACTCAGCCGTATCGGGAATTGAGTAATTTATAGCCGAATCAATTCCAAATTTAGGTGCTTTCCGTACTTGCTGAAGAACTCGCCCCACCTGCATCAATGCCTGATTATAAAGTGCTTCTTGACCTAACCAGTTACTCTGAAGGTTTTCTGGTTCAATCAAGGCAACACGAGCCTTTAAGTAAGTCGCAGCCAAGGCAGCATAAGCACCCGCCCTGCTATTACCAATTACAATAAGGTCATAATCTTTTGTCATTTTTCATTTGTCATATCATTTCCGCTTGTCTCCCCAATTCTATAAAATTTTCACACCAATACTCCCAATTCCTCTGCGTCCCTCTACGCTAACCTCTGCGTACCTCTGCATTTAAAAAATAATTCCGATTCATAATTCCTAATTTATAACAGCGTTTAAAGCATCTAATAAACGTTGATTATCCGCTTGGGTACGAATAGCGACTCGAAAATAACCATCGCCTAATTCCGGAAAGCTCAAGCAATCCCGAATTAGAATACGATGGTGCTTGAGTAGGTGTTCCTGCAGTTGGGAACAGGAGTGTTCTGACTGTACCAGTAGAAAGTTAGCCGCGCTGGGATAGGGATGTAACCCTGGTAACGATGATAACCCTTGAAACAGATACGATCGCGCGGCGGGTAGCCAGTCCCAAGTTTGGTGTTGAAATTCCTGATCCTGCACCACCGCAATCGCAGCCGCCTCAGCCAGGACATTTACCGACCAAGGATCACGCCACTGTTGCCAGCGTTGTAGCCGTTCAGGATGAGCGATCGCATAACCTAAACGGAGTCCAGGAAGGCTGTAGAATTTAGTTAGCGATCGCAAAATGACCAGATTGGGATAATCCTGAACCCACCGAATCAGGCTTTGCTGCTGATCCGGTGGCAAAAAGTCCATAAAGGCTTCATCCACAACCACCAAAGCAAATTGTTCCAAATAAGGCAGCAGGCTGGCTTTATCCCATAATTGACCTGTCGGATTATGCGGGTTATTCAGCAGCAAACCCTGACGTTTGCCAGGAACAAGCGGCAATGTAGGGGCGGGTTTAGGGATTTTGTTTTGGCTATTGATGATAACCTTTGGGCAAAACCCGCCCTGACTGAGTGTTGAGACAACTCCCCCATCTTCCCCATCTCCCTCATCTTCCCCAAATAAAAGACACGCCCTGATTCTGGCATTAAACGCCCTCAGCGCCCGTTGGTAGTCGCTAAAGGCGGGAGTCAAAATAATCGTTTCCTCCAGTTCTGAGAGTTCCCTGGCTGCCCAGGTTAACAACTCAGCCGAGCCATTCCCCGGTAGAATCCAGTCAGGGTTCACAGTGGGATGGAGTTGACTCAGAGCTACTCGTAACGGGTAGTAATCTGGTGCAGGGTAAGCAACTAAGTCATCTAGATGAGACTCAATCGCCGCGATCGCAGATTTTGGCGGTCCCAAAGGATTGATACTCGCCGAAAAATCCAGAATCAGGGAAGGGGAACAACCTACCTGCGCCGCAGCCCAGGCTAGATTTCCCCCGTGAATGGGTCGTTTCAAGGATCACGTCTCCTCAAAATCCGTCCGTAGAGACGTAGCATGCTACGTCTCTACATTGTCTGTTATCTTCACCAATCAGGCTTGACTCACACCCTTACTTGGGAGGGGCAACTTTTTCCTTAAACAGCTTTCCAGCAGAAAACGCCGGAACCTTCGTCGCCGGGATTTCCATCTTATCGCCAGTTTTTGGGTTGCGTCCCTCACGGGCTTTGCGTTCCCGCGATTCAAAGGAACCGAAGCCAACTAAGGTGACTTTATCGCCCTCAGAGACAGCTTCCATAATTGATTCCAATGCCGCAGTTAACACCGCATCCGCCTGTTTTTTTGTCACAGCAGCTTTTTCCGCCACTTTATCCACTAATTCGCCCTTGTTCATCATAAATCTCCTTATTTCTGCGTGAATCAAAGGTCAACGCTTACTCTAACCCATTAGTCTAGAGTTCAGTATTTGACCCCCAGAACCAGGGATTTCCGGGAAAAATGCCTGAAATACCCACCGGCTCGAAGTTTCACTGCATTATTCTAATGGCTGATTGCCAGATATGGAACGTTGAAACCTTTAAATTATGTAGATTTCGGGATTTTTGAGTATAAATACCGACTATATTTTTTAATATTCCGCTAAACTTGCCGGAAAAACGGACATTAGATCCCCGACTTCCGTAGGGGCGCACGCTCCGTCATTGGTGTCAACTTAAGCGCCAAAAGCAGGGGAAGCTGGGGAAACAGGGGGAGTAATGTAGAGACGTGCCATGGCGCGTCTGGGAGCAGGGGGAGCAGAGACACCCTCGCTGAAAATTAGGATTGGCAAGGGTTGTGGCTTAAGTTGACACGCATGGGCGGGAAACGTTCCCTCCCCTTGGTAAGGGGAGGGTTAGGGAGGGGTTGTGTCAAAATATTGCGTTCTGGCAAGAGCTTAAGCTGACACCAATGGGCACTGCCGTGTCCCTATAGCTGAACCGATAGTCTAGAAACCACCCCTCGTGGGAAACCCTCGACGCTGTAACACTTCCTGAGCCTCTCGCCCTGGTGTGTAGTTGTAGCCAAAGGCATTACGTTCTGAGTCATCCAAAATCTGGGGAGTCACTAACACAATTACCTCTTGCCTCTGATTCTGCCGTTCTGTACTTCTAAACAGAGCACCTATAATCGGCAAATCACCCAAAATAGGCACTTTTCTTACAGTTGTGCGGTCTGATTCCTGGATAATACCAGACAGTATTAGAGTTTGCCCATCTCGTAGGCGAATTTGTCCAGAGGTCAGTTCCCGCGTATTCAATAGGGCTATTTGGTTCGTATCATCTCCAATTGAAAGGTCTTGAACACTGCCAATGGAAGTTACTTCCGGATTAATGGCTAAAGTGACAAAACCATTATCATCAATCCTATCTACGACTAATTCAAGGATTAAACCGGCTTCCCGGATCTCTGCCGTTACAGTTCTAGTAGTAAGACCATCTGCTGATTCCGTCTCACTACTAATATTACCGACAACCTCTTGAGTTAGATTAACTGTAGCTGTTTGTCCTTCTTGGACAACGATGGTTGGGTCTGTCAATATTTTCGCGTTACCACTCGTAATTTGAGCTTGTAATTCCCCCAGGAACTCGGTTGGAAACTGGAACAGGGATGGTAAAGATGTTGTAATTGTTCCCGTTGTACCTTGTGATGCAGTTCTGGTTATGTTCCCTTCAGCATCCACGTTTACAGTAATAATGTTGTCCGTTGCCGGGGTAATCGATATAATGCCTGCTTCCAGAGGGTTAGTTAAATTGACAAAAGGATTGGGAAAAGCTCCAGCACCTCGCCCTTCTATTCTTCGGACACCACCAGGACCAACTTCTATCGTTCCTGGTACAGTTCCCGGCACAAATATGGGGTTGTTTGGATCAACGAAAACATTGGCATCTTCAAAGGGGTTGGGAATAATCGGTGGAGAGACAGTACTTCCTGTCACCTGTGGTTGGCTTGGCGGTCTAAAGTCACCGTAATTAAAGACAGCTGCACCCTGATCAACTGCGAAAAAGCCATCATCAATACCGAAGGAGAAGCTCGTGTTGAACGCATCAGTTCCCAAGAGGTTGATATCAACAATCTTGACATTAATGGCTACCTGACGCCGCCGCAAATCTAGCTGAGTCAACAAAGCTGAGGCAATTTCAACTTGGCGCGGTTCCCCAATCAAGGTGATGGAATTTAGGCGTTCATCTGTCGCTACTCCTAGACCAGTGAGTAATAAAGGTCCGTCTCCTTCCTCTGCCTTTAGTGGTCTAATCTCTGTTGTTGTTTCTTCAATCCTGCGGCGATCTGCACCCTCTCCTTCAGTCGTAATGGTTGTCCTCGTTACAATCCTTTGAGTTTCAGCCCCTTGTGCCCCTAGGAATGCTGAAGCGTCAGCAACGTTAACCTGATTTAAACGAAGGGTACGGCTAATAATATTGCGAGCTGCATCAGGTAGGTTAGCACCAACGAATATAGTACGTCCCCGACGGTTTGCCTGGAGTCCAGAGAGTTGGAGGACGTAGTTAAACACATCTTGAACGGGTTCATTTTCCAAATCCAAGGAAATTGTTTCCTGGGCTGCCGCTTCTGCTTCTGCCTGACCATCCTCTCCTCCAGCAAAGGCAAGGTTCAATCCAGCAGAACGCGCTAAGAGTGCCAAGACTTCTCGCACAGGGGCTTCTCGTAAGGAGAGGCGGGGGACTACCGCCGCTGTTCCTAGGTCAATCTCGCTGGCGGCGGCATTCAGATTAGAAACCGCGATATCCCCCACAGGTGGCGCAACCGCCCTGGGTAAAAAGGGAGGTGCAGGGGCTACAGGTTGTACCGTACCAGCAGGTGCACTAGGAACCCCATCGATAGTAATTTGAGGATCGGGAACTAATACCTCAGGTGAGGGGGCGGGAACGACGGGAGTAGGTTGAGCTTGGTTGGGTTCAGGAGAGTCCGGTGTCGGGGTTTGGGCAACGACTGGGGGTGAATTGAAACGTTGGGATTGAGATCGGGAAGTGGCGGGAGATGAGAACTCTGAAGTGGAGCGAGTTGTCCCTGGATTGGGTAAATTTGCAGCGGTTGAGACTGATTCCCTCGGTGGCGGAGTAACCGGAATGGAACTGTTCTGTTGATTTTCTAGTGTTGGATTAAGATTGAAATTCGCTGGAGTGGTAATCTCAGATTGAGCGGCAATATTACTCGAAGCGGCGTTAATTGTTTCTGTTCCCTGCATTCCTGCACTTCTGCTTCCTAGCTGAGGAATACTGACATTTCCTCTACTCCTAGCGCTATTCGGTTTAGTGGATGAGGAGGGTAGCGTTGGTGGAGTAATTGACGCTGACTCCCCAGAAGGCGAGGAAATCGGAATCGAAACGGCGGCTTGATTGCTGGGAGCAGGATTAATTCCTAGAGTAATTGCCTGAGATTCTTGCTGGAGAATTTGACCCTGAGGTGAATTTTCATTCCCACTCACCGTTACCCGAATGCTGTTGGGTTCGATTTGACTCACCGTAACAGCGGTAATACCAGCCATAGGGTTGTCTTGACGAAAGCTGTTGCCTTCGGGCAAATTCAACCGAACATTGACAATATCCGCCACCCAATCCTTACCCCGGTTCACCGGGAAAACTTGGGGGCGCTGATCCCCAGCTTGGGTTTCTAGAATCAGCTCTAAACTACTACCTCTGGGATTGAGCCGAACATCGGTAACTTGAGCCGTCGCCGCCCAGACGGGTTGGGTTATCGATAGAGAGACGGCAGTCGCGATCGCGATTCCACTGAACAGTTGCTCCTGTCTCACAATTCACTCCTCACTTATGACCTCTAAACCACCTTAATCATAATTATGCTGGGGGTAAATTAGAAATTAATCAAGGTTAAGAATTTCTCCCCCTGCTTCCCCTGCTTCCCCTGCTTCCCCAAGGGCGGGTTTAGTCAAGCTATTCGACACCAACACAACGTTATCTGTAAAACCCGCCCCTACAGCCCTACTCCCCTTGCTTTACTGAGCTTCTCCTTCAGCGGCGGCTGCCGCTGCCTGCTCTTGCTTTTGTTCCTCACTCAAGGGCATCAACACATCCAGTCTATAGCTTGTTGTCAGAGTCGGTGGAGCACCGGGAATGATTTCTTCATCTTTCTGCACAATGGGTGTCACCGTACCTTTGTCATCGACTAACAGCCCTTGCGGTGTGCTGATATCTGTCGTCAACTCTTTCACCACGACTAGGGTTTGCAGTCGCTCAATACTCCGTAAAATTGACTGGATTTCGTTAAAGCTGCCCTCCATCTCTAAATTAAAGCTTTGGCGTTTGAGTTTGCCGTCAACGGCTGCTCCCAGGGAACTATCGGTAACGATATTGCTTTCTTCATTGACTTGAACAGGTTCATAACTCGTCAATGTTCCGTCTGCGTCTTTGATAAACCGATTCACATCGAGCAGCAAGGTATTTACCGATTCTTGATCAGCAAATAAACCAGTCACCGTTTGGTTTTGCTGCTTTACCTGAGCTAATTCTTGTTCTTTCTGTTGAATCTGCTGCTGAATTTCTTCGGGATCTTGGAGTTGACCCTCTTTTTCTTGACGCTGCGTCTTCAAGCCCTGGTATTCTTGCCACACGGGCTGCACCACGTTCATGGCTAGATAAGCGGCTCCCAAAACGCCTAAGACAGCGAAGACAATTCCGGACACTTTTGGCGTGAAGGTAATCCCAAACGCCACCGGATAACTGGGTTCTTCCTCCTGCTCTTCAACGGGGATAAAATCTGGATCAGCATAAGTCATAGTTACATCACTCCGTAGTTGTCTCGGTTGGGCTTGGGCTTGGGCTTGGGCTTGGGCTTGGAGCTGCGCTAGGTGTCTCCGTTGCCTGATTTTGCTCAATCTGCTGTAAGGCTTTGATCCGAGCCACTAATCCCACCGCTCCTTTGCGGTCAATTTCGCGCAATAGCTCAGAGGCGGGGACATTTGTCAAGCTCGTTTCAACGGTATAGCCTACCACTTTGGGCAACTCGTAGGTTATCTCAGCCACCGTCTCGCCGCCTTCCTTTTCCGGTACTTCTAACTCAGCAGGGTTCTCCTCCAGTTGAGCGCTAACGATATGAGTTTCTTCCTCTTGAAAGAAGGGGGATTGCTGTAGCGTCAGCAGAAAGTTGTTTACATCATCAAATGAACGTGCTAAACCAGAAATCTCCACGTTAATTGTGGGTAAGGGGGCGCTACCCTCAGTCCCCTCCGCCGCTTGGGTTTCGGTTTCCGTTTGTTCAATCGCTTGAATTTGGACTCCGGTGGGGACGCGATCGCGAATATCCTGTAGAATGGCTGACCAAGGCTTAATTTGATTAAAGACCGTTGCCAAGGCTTCGGTTTCTTGTCTCACCGCTTGGATTTGATTATTCAGGTTATTAATTTTATTTTTTTCCGCTTGCAAGCTTTGCAGTTCGGCGTCGATTTCAGCAATTTCCTGATTTAACTTGGCATTTTGCTGAGGTAACCACAAAAAACCGACTCCGGCGACTAACGCCAGCGGCAGTAACCCGACAATCACGCCTATAATCAGCGGCGTCATTTCCCCCATTTGAATCTGTTTTTTGGCTTTGGGGGACTCAGACCCTTTATCGGGTTGGCGATATTCGGGTCTATCTTTAAGAAAATTAATATCGAGACTATACATTAGGGTTAAACCTCCCGCAATCCTAATCCTAGTACCGTTCCCAATCCGGGTCGTTGTACTGGGGGAACATCTTGCTCCATCTCTAAGGATAGTGCCGCAATCGGATCAACCTGAGTGGTAGGCAAGCTTAATCGTTGGGTGAAAAATTCATCCAGTTGTCCAATTCCGCCACCAGGTCCAGCGAGGAGGAGTTGAGCCACTTCTAGATTTTCACTCTGATTTAAATAAAAGTCGATGGAACGACGCAATTCATCGGCGAGTTCCCCTAAAACTCTCAGCAGTGCTGCCATTCCCGGATTAATGCCCGTAGCACCTGTGCGAATGCCATCTACGGGGGTGTTGGGTATCGTCATTCCCTGCAAGAGTTCCGTGTTTCTGGATGTCGGTAAATTCATGGCTCGCGACAAGGCACTCTGGAGTTGGAATGTGCCAATGGGAACGGTGCGGGAAAACTGGGGAACCCCATCGACAATAATCGCAATTTCGGTACTATCAAATTCTATATCCACTAATACCGCCGCTTCTTGGGGCGCAAACTGTCGCAGTTGCTCGCGGATGGTGCGAATCAGGGCAAAACTATTGATTTCCAGGACATCCACCTTTAACCCCACCAGTTGGAAGGTATCCAGATAGGTGTCTGTCACCTCGCGGCGTGTTGCCACCAACAAGACTTGTACTTTTTCAATCCCATCTTCGTCCATGAAGAAGCCCAGTTTTTGGTAATCTAAATCCACTTCTTCGCGCGGATAGGGTAAGTATAGACCGGCTTCATGGTTGAGAACCATATCTCGCAGTTCAGTGTCATCGAGTTCAGCTGGAATCGGAATAATCCGAATCACCGCTTCCCGCATGGGGACAGCCGTGGCGACTTGCTCGACTTTGAGTTTATGTTCATCAAGAATTTCAGTCACAAGTTCAGCTAAACTGGCGGCATCGATAATCTTCCCTCCGTCAAACAAACCTTCGGGGACTTCATGGGTGTGAAGGCTCACCAGCTTGTAGCCCTGACCTTGCTTACGCAGTTGGGCGATACTAATACGTTCTGGTGCTAATTCTATCCCGATACCCTTTTTACCCTTAGAAAATAGATCTTGGAAACGGTTAAACATAGCTCAGGTGGGGACTGGTGTCAAAATTATAAGTCTAAACTGGCTTGAGTGTTGATTATTCATCCATACTTTTGCGGCTGGATACCCCATCTTAGCGTTGGGGAGGAAGTCGCGCCGAATCATGGTTTACATGCAGGTTTTTAATGGTGCATCACCCAGGAACCTGCTTGCCCTGTTTTAGTGCCTTAAACCACTACTCGCAAGATGTCCACCTTTTAGATGAACCCAGACAGTCGTTTATGCTTAATCTCTACATACATCCCTATATACTATGATAAGCTACCTTCCCCATCTTCCTCGGCAACAGGGAACAGGAGGGAGCAGGGAATTTAAGCAATCCCCTGGGAAGTGAGAAGCTCCGGCTTCTATGAAGTAAGCCGGAGTAGTTCACTTGTATCACTGCCAGACGAAAACTTTGGCTTCGTACTCTCCCAAGTCCAATTCCAATTTGCCTTCCACCACTTCAACATCGTAGTCCCTCGTCCATTCATGCCACTTTCCTGACTCCGGAATTTGGGACACAGCGTATCCCTCCAAGAAGTGATCCGAAAAATTGGCAATGATAATTAGCTGCGATCCTTCATCATTCCAGCGAATGTATCCCAGAACTTTGGCTTCGGGATCTTCATAGAAGAAATCAATGTTGTCTCCATAGAGAGCATAATTCTCTTTCCGCAGTCGAATCAAACCTTTGTAGTAGTCCAATAACCCCTGACTTTCTTCATTTTTCAACAGAGTCCAATCCAGTTTAGATG
The DNA here is from genome assembly GCF_040220235.1 of Coleofasciculus sp. B1-GNL1-01. Lineage (NCBI taxonomy): Bacteria > Bacillati > Cyanobacteriota > Cyanophyceae > Coleofasciculales > Coleofasciculaceae > Coleofasciculus > Coleofasciculus sp. B1-GNL1-01. Next base: position 187,854 of record NZ_JAVJTO010000051.1, on the reverse strand, counting down.
ACTCAGGCTTTAACGGTTTATATTCTCCAAACTCCTCACCCATTAAAATTAACGGGATGCCGACAGCCGTCATTAAAAGAGCCACACCGAACTTGATCCGTTTAAATGCCACTTCATCAAAGATTTCATGATCTGCCAACTCCACCATCAACCGTTCTTGATCATGGCTAGTCAGATAATTTACGAGATTAACTGCCCCCATAAAGCCTTGACGCTTACCATCAAGGGCATCCTTGAGACGCTCTACATCGAAGGTATCACCAAAGATGTGATCCTTGAGGCAGTAGGCAAAACTATCATGCCAGCAGCCATCCATCGGACCATCCACATTGGTAATACTGGGAGTTTCTGGGATGTGTTCAGCGACATTGTAAAATGGCTTATCTCCTGCCTTTTTATGGGCTTGTTCAGTAATCCAATGCATGAAATCATAATTTTCAATTTGCTTCGCCGCATCGTAGCGAATACCGTCGATATGATATTCCTCAATCCAGAATAGCACCACATCGCCAATGAATTTCCAGGCGGGTTTAATCTCTAAGTTCTCGTCATAGTGTTCATAATTAAACTCTGGTCCCCAACTAAATTCATGAGGGGGTTCATGGTGATACCAGTAATCGTGGTCAATCTGGGTTAAGGGGTGTTCGGATTCTGAATGGTTGAAAATTCCATCGACAATTACTCGAATACCACGAGAATGGCACTGATCAATTAAATGCTTCAACTCTTCGGTTTCACCATAGCTAGACTCTAAGGCAAAGAAATGGCGCACATTATAGCCCCAACTATAGTCTCCCGGATATTCCATCATCGGCATCAGCTGAATGGCATTGATCCCTAGTTCGCACAGGTAATCTATTTTCTCAACAACGTGTTTGAATTGACCGCGTGGATGGGAATCATCTTCGCCACCAGAGAAGTCTCCAATGTGCATTTCATAGATGACTAATTCGTGATTTTGAGGCAAGGGGGTGTCGTCATGCTGCCAGGTGTAGGTATCAACAATCCTTTGTCCGTCCTTAATTCTCACTACACCATTCTGGGTTTCGTCATCAATCACTCCTGTCGCGTAGGGATCGGTGACATCAACCCATTGATCGGGTTCCAAAAACCAGGATTTAGATTGCACACAAAACTTGTACTGGTAAGTGCCATCCTCAAGCTCAACTGAGGTGCGGAAATAACCATCCTCTCCTTTCTCCATCTGGATGTCTTGCCAATCTGAGAAACATCCTTTCAATACAGCGCCTTTGTTGTAAGGGGCGAATAATTTAAATTCAATTGATCTAGCCATCAAACTCTACCTTTTAATGCTTCAAATTACTGTGGTTTAGGGATTAATTTTAATTTAAGCAACTTTATTAATCCGATGCCTCTAGCTAAGGAGATACAATAGAATGGCTCTTGTTATAGAGAGACTGTCATTGATGGTGTATGGGCAGGGTTGGGAGTACGCCACCTTAAAACTGATACCAAGTTGCGTTCAAAGATAGCAGATAGAGTAGATGGGGTGAGGGGGTGAGGGGGTGAGAGGGAGAAAAAGAAAGTTCTACATTAGACTGCAATTTGGTATGAGTCCTATCTGCTCTATACGGTAAAACTGTCAACTCTGCTCTGCGCGATCGCAGACAGGTTCGATGCTCCACGGCAAGCACTGGTGATTCTGTCTAGCTGTAGTCCTGATCAAGTTCAAGGATTTAACTGTATCAATTTTTACAATGTTAGAGTTTTTGATTTTTGTTTAGATTGAAGATTGTGAGCAATCGCTAACATCTTAGATGATTATTCAGTGATTTTACGGAGATAATCCACCAGCAGAATAAGCGTCAAATTGAGATGACCTACTCAATAGCACCATACAATCCCCTTTGTCTTTTTGGGAGTCGGTATAGATACTTAGGAATAAAGACTGAGCCGATCGCTTAACAAATTTTAGTATTTTAGAGTAAACCTTCAGCGCTAAATGCCAGGTTCCTGGCGGCAAATCACCAAGTTTTCGTATAGCAGATAACAAAAAGCCGACAATTTGCTCACGGCTAGTAAAGAATTGAAAAGCAAGGCGTCTGAAACCTTACGAAGTAAGCCAATAAAGCGTAGTATGCGTTAGTAGTAGAGCAAATTATCCTGCGTAGCGTTCAATTCAACAATTATGTCGATTACCAGTTCCTTATCCGACTTTTCGATACCAGAAATTTTCCAGTTTCTAGAGAAAGGACAGAAAACTGGAGTGTTGACGCTAGGAGCATTGCCAGAAGACCCCACACCACTCAACACAATTTATTACATTTGGGTTTACCAGGGACGTATTGTGGCGGCAGCACATCAATTAGATCATCAAGGTTTAGTGAAATTGATTGCTGAACAGATGGGAGTGAGCCAGCGTGTAGTAACAAAACTTGTACAGCTATGTCCGACTGATAAACCCTTGGGGTTGAGTCTCAAACATCACGGAATCTTGTCAATCGAACATTTAAAGCAGCTTTTTCAGAATCAGGTATTGCAGCGAGTGTGTACGTTATTTGAACTCAAGGAAGGTCAGTTTAAATTTATTCCAAACGCTCCCATCCCCACCAAAGAAATGACGGGATTGAGCATCTCAGCGACAGAAGCCACATTGAGAGGGTTGCGATTACTGAAAAATTGGGATAATCTCCATGATAAACTACCTGATCCAAATTCAGGATTAGCTAGTATCATGGCGGGTAGTCCGGCTTATCGCTTGTATCCTTTAGAGGAGCAAGTATGGGAACGATCGCAAGGGACAGTTTCATTGTCTGCGATCGCTAAAGAACTAAATGTTCCCGTTGAACAAGTGCAGCATGTCGCATTTACCCTGATGACTGTAGGTTTAGTTGAGGAAGTACCTCTGTTGGCTGGTATTTTGCCCACTCAAGAAATTGAGCCTTTACCGGCTCAGTTGTCTAAAGCGTCAGAGAAACAAGGGATTACGCCATCACTTTTGCAAAACTTAGTGGGTTTCTTGCGGAGTAAAGGAGGTAATCGTCAAGAGCGAAATTGGAATTATGTTTCCACGCATTCCTCCCCCACTTCATTACCATTCCTGAAACGAGAGAAAGAAACGATTCAATGCTAATCGCTTAATTGTCCGATTGAACATCAAAGGCGGCAACGATTTGAGCGAAGTAGTTGGAATACCACAGCCAGTAGTGATGCTCAATCATGGTTAATTGCTCCAATACAGTGTCTTTTCCATATTCTTTTGCCATATTTTCTTGCAGAGCGGCAAGTGATATATTCTCTCCATGATCGACCATTTTCCAAATTGAATGAAATACGGTAACTGGACAAATTTTAACTCTCGCCAACCGATGATATTCTTCCATTGATGGGGGTTTAAATTTCCATTGAAATCCTTTAGACGGTGTTTCCACATTCAGAACAATTCCTTCCTGTCGATATAATCCCATCTGAGGATTATTCTGTTTTTCTTGCTGATCGACTAATTCCTGACCGACGTTTAAAGGATAGTCTTCACTCAAGTGAGGGGGACTAAGCGCACCAATTCATCAACGGTGGGGATATCATCAGCTTTTGCCACCTGCTTGACGAATCGCCAAGGTTGGGTAATCGTTCGACCCTCAATCATCGTATGCAAGGACAATTGCAGGGGAATATGGTACTGTGACGATACAATTGTTTATTAAGTAATCCCCATTAACGATTAAGACTCTTGCCTAGCTCCTCTGCTTATCTACTTATTGCTCATGGAAGCCGAGATCCACGTCCTCAGCGAGGACTAGAGGAATTGGCACAGTTACTCCAGAAGCAGTTAGCGAGTCAAGGTGAGGCAAGTCAAGCCTTGAGGATTCGCGTCGGAACTGCCACGTTAGAACTAGCACCTCTACCCTTACATGAACAAATTTGTCAGTTTGCGACTCAAGCGATAAGAACTGGCTACCCACCGATCCAAGCTTTGCCCTTATTTCTCTTACCGGGGGTACACGTGATGGAGGATATCCCGGAAGAAGTAGCGATCGCACAACAACGGTTAGGGGAAAAATTAACCATCAACTTGCAACCTCATATCGGAGTACATCCCCATTTAGGACAACTGCTGGTGAATCAACAGCCACCCCTAAATGCTCCGATTAAAATTCTAATCTCTCATGGCACACGTCGTCCTGGTGGTAACCAGCCAGTCGCCGCCTTAGCCAAACAATTAGGCGCTATAGATGCTTATTGGTCAATCGAACCAACCCTCAGTCAACGAGTTGCTACCTTAGCGGAAGCTGGGTATCAGCATATCGCCATTGTGCCTTACTTTCTGTTTGCTGGCGGAATTACAGACGCGATCGCGCAATCTGTCCTTGATTTACAACAGCAATACCCTCAACTCCAACTTGAGTTCGGTGAACCCCTTGGCGCAACTCCCCAGTTAGCGGAGTTAATCTTAGATTTAACCAGACAGAGGGTGTAGTCCAGTTATATCTAGGGCTACGCAGATACGCGAGGGTGAATGCCCCTGACTGGTATGCTGGTGGGCAGTACCAACCCTACGGTATATCAAGAATTTCGGCGATCGCAAAATGCTGACTGGAGCGTGCCATTGAGGTTAGGACATTCTTTACTGTTCCCTGCTAAGCAGTTCCCCTTTCCCTTTTGGGATCAGACTACACTTAAAATGACCCCAAACGGATGCTTTAGGGCGATAAGCCAGGTGCTAGGCTGCCATGATCGATCAGGTTTTCAATAATCGTTATCGTGTTGTCAGGATTTTAGGCTCAGGTGTCTCAGGATTAATTTACCTAGCCGCCGATACTCGCCATCCCGATTGCCCGGTTTGCGTAATTCGACAACTCAAGTTGCCCACAAAAAATCCTCAGGCACTTCGTAGGCTGCAATTTCTCTTGACTCATAAATCTGAAACCCTGGAACGGTTGGCACAAACTAACCAAAATCCAGAAATTGTCAACTATTTTGTCGAAAATAAAAAATTTTATCTAGTCGAAGAATTTGTTCCCGATCATCCCTTAAATACATTGAAGAAAAAATCCGGTCAACAGCCCAAGGACGATCAAGGGTTGATCCGGTTTCAAGAAATGCTAACCTTGGCAGCTAAACCCCTTGAACCCGAAGTAGAATCCCCCTTGATATCCACCTCGACCCAAACATCCATTGCTAATTCTGGCAATTGGGAAATATTTCCCGAAAAAGCATTGCCGAAATCGACGAATCAATCCAGACTGAAGCGATGGCGTTTGCCCATTTTGGTAGGAGGAATAAGTTTAGCCCTTGGGCTGGGATTAATGGGGCTGCTAAGCCAAAATCCAGACCGGGAAAAAGCGCAAGAGTTTTTTGAACAGGGAGTGGAACACCTAAAAAGTGGTAATGTGCAGGGCGCGATTGAGGCGTTTGATGAATCAATTCAGCTTAATCCTAACAACCCATTAGCTTATGGGAATCGGGGCATAGCTTACGATGATTTGGGAGCGCATCAAGCCGCTATAGAAGACTACACTAAACTTATCGAGCTTGCTCCAAGTAATACAGATGCTTACTATCAGCGAGGACTAGCCCGTTACGATTTGGAAGATTGGCAAGGTGCTGTAGAAGACTTTACCGAATTAATTCAACGAAAGTCCAATGATGATCAAGCGTACTACCATCGAGGAATCGCCAACTACCAACTGAACCAGTATAAAGCTGCGATCGCAGATCTCGATCAAGCAATTCAGCTCAATCCCCAAAATGCCCAAGCTTACGCGGCACGAGGATTAGTGCTGGGGGCGATGGGTAATAAACAAGAAGCCATGGCAGACTATACTCAAGCCATTGAGTTAAATCCCAATGATGCTAAGGCTTATTACAATCGAGGTAGAACCCGATTTCATTTGGCAGACTATAGGGGTGCTGTAGACGATTATACCCAGGCGATCGCGATTGACCCTACAGATAGTATGGCTTACACAAATCGCTGTCAGGCAAAGTTTAACCTAGGAAACTATCGAGACGCGATCGCAGATTGTACGGAGGCAATTACTCAGAATCCAAATAACCACATCGCTTACAACAATCGCTGTATTGCCTACTTAAATCTTAAAGAGTATCAAAAAGCACTCAAAGATTGCAGCCAATCAATTCGCATTGAACCCAGTTATGAGAATGCTTACATTAATCGTGGGGAAATTCGTCGTAAGTTAGGCGATAACCAAGGAGCGCTCGAAGATTACACCCAAGCCATTCGACTCAATCCCCAAAACAGCGTCGCCTACACCAATCGCGCCCGTGTCCGCCGAAAGTTTGGCGATAACTCTGGCGCTCTAGACGATTATACCGAAGCCATTCAACTTAATCCCAATAATGCCTTTGCTTACTCGGGTCGAGGATTAACCCATGCTGAACTAGGGAATACAATGGAAGCGATTAACGACTTAGAGCAAGCCTCTAAGCTACATCTCGACAACGGCAGAATTGATCAATATAATGAAGCGCAGCTCCAACTTAAGACCTTGCGCTGAATAAGTTGTCATTTGTCATTTGTCATTTGTCATTCGTCATATTAGCTTTTCGAGAAGCAAGCTACTTCATTTGCTGGACTCACATATAGGAGCTAGCTCACTTGTATTGGTGTAGATCTCTTTTACATGTAGCCAAAGTCTTCAAGGCAGAAAGGTCTAAGGAAAAAAACCTAAGTGAGAATAACACGTTGCATTCAAAGATATAACTTTCTCTCCCTGCTCCCCCAGCTTCCCCAGCTTCCCCAGCTTCCCCAGCTCCCCCTGCTCCCCCTGCTTTTCCTACGGTGTATCCAAAAAAAATTGTCACATAATTCTGATCAATGACTTGAGCATAAGCCACCATAAAACTAGACCTTGAGGTTTAATGACCATCAACCATGAGTACCAAACGCTTGCCTATTGCTATATCGGGAATCCTTGCTACTGTGACTGCGATTGGTGCTACGACTCTCCACGCGATCGCACCAATTGACTGGCTGAATCTCTGGCTAGGCTCAACCGTTGTAGTGGCTCAAGATATTGATGAACAAATTAATATCCAGGTTTATCAACAAGCCAGTCCAGCAGTGGTTTCCATTGATACGGTAGAGGGTACAGGGAGTGGCAGTATTATTAGCGCCGATGGATTAGTCCTCACCAATGCTCATGTTGTCGCAGGTTCCCCTACAGTTACAGTAACCCTAGCGGATGGCAGACGCCTGAGTGCGGATGTGGTGGCGTTTGGGGAGAATGGTTTAGATTTAGCGGTTCTCAAAATTCGCACTCCCAGCAATTTACCGACGATTTCTCTGGCTCCTCGTCCCGTACAAGTTGGACAACGGGCATTTGCTATCGGCAATCCCTTTGGCAGGTATCAAGGCACGTTTACCGTAGGGATTGTTAGCCGTATCGACCAACAACGGGGCTTAATTCAAACCGATGCCACGATTAACCCAGGAAATTCTGGCGGTCCCCTACTGAATAGTCAAGGTGAATTAATTGGGGTAAATACAGCGATTTTAGGCAGTCCTAGCGGCGGGAATCTGGGGATTGGCTTTGCGATTAGCATCGATAGAATTCGCCCGTTTCTGGCGGCTGTAGGCAATGGACGTGCGTCCCAGACGGTGCAGCAGTCCAGCCCCTCTCCGACTCACCGTCCCCCCCAACCCTTAGCCCTCAATGGTACAGTGATTCCCGGTCGGCTGGATCAGGGAAGTCATGTTTTAGCAGACGATAACAGCTTTTTTGACATCTATGCCTTTGAAGGCAGAGCGGGTCAGCAGGTGCAAATCGATATGACCAGTGGGGAAATCGATTCTTATTTAATTTTGCTTGATCCCAATGGCAATGATTTAGCCCAAGATGATGATAGTGGTGGTGGTACGAATGCCCGATTATTTGTCACTTTACCCAGCGATGGGATTTATTTGTTAATGGCAAACGCTTATGAAGCCGGACAAACCGGATCATATAATTTACGGGCGGTGGCGATTGGGGGGAATTCAGTGACGCACGATTCTCGTTGGTAGTCAGGGTATCGGGTGTCGGGTGTCGGGTGTGGGGAGATGGGGGTGTAGAGACGTAGCATGCTACGTCTCTACACTATTCTGTTCCCTGTTCCCTGCTCCCTAACAAAGGACAAATGACCAATAACTAAATCAAACCCAACCAGCCTAATAAACCTTTACCAGTAATCAACTCGATCAGCAATAAAGCCACAAATGCGATCATGGCAAACCGTCCGTTGATTTGTTCGGCGTAAGGTGTCCACCCAAAAGCGGGTTCGGGTTGGTTGGGGGTTTCTGTTGTCGATTCTTCTGGGGTGGGTGTTTGAGATGTCATGATTTTGGTAAAATTTCTTCCTCTGGTGTCTCAGATTTCAAGGTTTGGACGGATTCAATCAGCGATCGCACTTGGGCGGTGTCTTCGGAGGCGTCAAATCCTAGGGGGAATTTACCACGGGCGAGCATCCGTAATCCGAGGGGACTTAAACTGAGCATTCCTTTAATATCTCGGAAGAAGTTCGCCACCACTTGGATACCAAATTTGCGCTCATCAACCCAACCTCCTTGTTTGACCAAATCAATTAAGACTTTGCGATGGCGGATTGAGCGGCTGGCTTGCTTGTCTTTGCGAGTCAGAATTTCTTGTTTAATTTTACCGATTTGATCCATGGGGGCGACATCCATCGGGCAAACGGCGTTACACATTAAACAGCGGGTACATCCCCACACTCCCTGAGTGCCTTGATTGTAGTTTTCCAGGCGACTTTCTATGGCGGTATCGCGAGAATCGGCGACTAGACGTTGGGCTTTGGCGAGGGCGTGAGGACCAACAAATGTGGGATCAACCTCGCGAGCATTACATTCTGAATAACAAGCGCCACACATGATACAATTACCATTCTGATCCAGGCGCGATCGCTCTTGGGGACTTTGTAAAAATTCCCGTTCTGGAATGGTTCGTCCGGCTGTGCTAACGTAGGGTTCAACCGCTTCTAAGTTGTCCCAAAAGCTCCGCATATCCACGACTAAATCCTTAATCACGGGTAAATTACCCAGGGGGGCAATTGTGATTTCCGGAATCTCCGGGCGATGATGCTCAGGGAGCTGCGCCAATTCATTGCCCACATTTTCTTTACAAGCCAGTGCGGAGCGACCATTGATCCGCATCGCACAGCTACCACAGATTGTGTTGCGACAATTCTTGCGAAATGCTAAAGTTCCATCTTGCTCCCACTTAATCCGATTCAGGCACTCCAGAATTGTGTTTCCTTCCTCCACATCTAACTTGTAAGTCTCGATAGTGGGGGAGGTATTTTGAGTCTGTCGAATGATTTTAAAGGCAACTTGCATAGTGATATGCTCTCTTTGTATCTCAACACCTATATGAAAATTACCACCTTCTCAGGAGTCACAACCTACCCATTGACCATCACCCCCTCATTTCCTGATCGCCCATAAATATAGATGAGAAATATTGCCAGAAGGTACTCGCTCAACTTGTCCGTGAGCATTTAGCCGCGATATTTAGCAAACTGACTACAGTCTAAGACAATCGGCGGTCACTCAGCATTCATCCTTGGGAGTGTTGATTTTCTGTTGATAGATGCTCTCTCCCTTGTGTCTGGTCAAATTTTTCCCAGATGACCTGCCAAATCTCCAGATGGATCACTGATCTGAACATACTTCAGGTTCGATCTTTTGCCACGGAGTCCTATCTTGGTTAAAATTTTAACCTAAGAAGCGGCTTTGGCGTCTCCGGAAAATCCTTATGGCTCAAATTCCTAGAAATTTTAATAAATGATCAAAAAAATCTTGACCAAAACCAGAGATTTAACGATATATTTTTTATATAGCCAAATACACTTGGCAGCATACGACGTTTACCATCCTGAAAAATAAAGGATAGTCTGTGAAATTATGGCAGAGACCCAAGCTAATGCATTAACGGGGAAAGCCTTACTTCAAAAAGTAAAAGAGCTTTCTCACTTGCCTCGGCGAGAAACAGCAAAACGCTGTGGCTATTACTCCGAAAGTAAAACAGGTCAGACCCGCGTCAACTTAACTGATTTTTATGATGCGGTGTTAGCGGCGAAGGGTGTTCCCTTAGATCCAGAGGGAGCAAAAGATGGTCGTGGTCGGGAACCGACATATCGCGTCAGCGTCCATAAAAATGGTCAGATTGTGATTGGCTCAACCTACACTCAGGAAATGGGATTGAAGCCCGGTGATGAGTTTGAAATTAAACTGGGCTACAAGCATATCCATCTAAAACAGGTGGATCTGGATACATCTGAGGAGTCCGAAGAGGAATTGGAAGCCGCAGAGGTTTGAGGCAGTTCATGCTAAAAAGGATGGGTTATGCAAAGTATCCATCCTTGGCAGCATGAAAGTAGCAGCGTAAAAATTATAGCTCCTCACCGTTTGCCGATCTCGCTTATGGCTATGTTTGATCAGGCAGATAATCCGTGTATTATTTGGCTAATAAGCGCATCGGCGCTAGTAAAAGTCGCGGTTTTTTTTCTGGCTTGGTCTGCGTTGTGGTTGCCCTTAGCCATCGCGATCGCCACCCGACTGAAATGGCATCCTCCTAAGCCTTTGGCAGCACAGAAAAAGTTGCCATTCGTCGCTGTTCTTTACCTCATTGCCCCCCTGATTATCTGGGGGGCAACACAGATAGAAGATACATCGTTTCCCGACTATGGCTGGGACTGGACGACGCGGATTTTGATATCCTTAGTCGGGGGATTGGGCGTGGCAATTTTGAGCTTAGGAATCAGCTTTACGGGACAATGGCTAGTAGGCTGGGTGGATTGGCATGGAGAAAATTGGCAGCAATTGACCCGGATTGGACTGCCAATATGTGCAATAGGACTAGGGATTGGATTAATCGAGGAATTGGTGTTTCGCGGGTTCCTTCTGACGGAACTCCAACAGGACTATTCTCTAGCAATAGCGGCGGTAATATCCAGTCTGATTTTTGCTCTATTACATCTGATTTGGGAACAGCAACAGACGCTCCCTCAAATTCCTGGATTGTGGCTAATGGGTATGGTATTAGTTTTAGCCCGGTGTGTAAATGGGGGGAGTTTAGGCTTAGCCTGGGGACTTCATGCGGGTTGGATTTGGGGATTAACCTGTCTTCAGGAAGCCAAACTGATTTCTTATACCAGAAAAGGATCGATATGGATAACGGGAATAGGAGATAATCCCTTAGCTGGGATATCGGGTATCTTGTGTTTACTCGGTGTGGCTGCTTTCCTATGGGGGATTAGTCATTAGTCATTCGTCCTTTGTCATTCGTCATTCTCCCCCATCTTCCCCATCTCCCCCATCTTCCCCATCTCCCCCATCTTCCCCATCTCCCCCATCTTCCCTATCTTCCCCATCTCCCCCATCTCCCCCATCTTCCCTCTGCTTCCCCTGCTTCCCCTGCTTCCCCCGCTCCCCCTGCTTCCCCTCGCTCCCTCATCCCTCTTTCGCCGACCAACGTTTTTGCCAGTGTGAGGTGGGTTCGAGAGTAGAAGATTGCTGCTCAATTTGCCGCCGTTGCAGAATAATCTCAGCCTGATCCGCAAGTTGAGGATCACGATAGGGAATAGCCGCACGGGTTTGCAAATGTTGACGCGATCGCTCCGAGAAAGGGGGTAGAGTGGAAGCGTCAAAACTTGCCACAGTTCCCGGTTGTCGTCCCCCTACAGGGGGTGTCGAACCAATCTTAAATCCAGCCGTTATTAAGCCGCTACGGACAGCTGCCGCACAGGAATAGGTTGCTAGTCTACCTGTTTTGGCACAGCATTCAGCTAATTGCTGAAAAAATTCCACTGTCCATAATTGGGGACAGCGACGGGAAGAAAAGGGATCGAGAAAAATAGCATCAGCTTGGAGGTTCAACTGAGACAATTGCTGGATGCTATTTCTGGCGTCGCCGAAATAAAGTTGCGCCTGAAGCTGATCCGTTTTAACTTCTGAGGTTGTCACCAGACACTCTAGGAGTTCGGGAATCGGGTGATTCCAGCCACTGAGAAAATGATGTGCGATCGCGCTTCGCGGTACAGTCGGGTCTAATTCCAGGGCGACTAATTCAACTTGACATCTGGGATTAATCGTCCAAATCGTTTCTAGAGCCGCCGCCGTATTGTAGCCTAAGCCGTAGCAGATATCCAGCAGACGCACAACCTGCTGTTGGGCTTTTTGTTTCAGATGACAAGGTTCCACAAATTTTAACAACGCTTCCGTTTTTGCCCCTTGAGTGCTGTGGAAATATTCACCAAACGCTTCAGAAAAGAAGGTGAATGAGCCATCGGCTGTGGGTTGAGGGGTAAAGCTGGGGATGTTTGCCATGGTTCGCCTCAATGATATTTCAAGATTTTATCTTCCTCTACTCCCCCTGCTCCTTTCTTATGCAGGTGGGTTATCAGTCCTAACTGTTGTAGGGGTTGACCTATACCTCACATAGCTCACATAACTCACGTTCCTCCACTTTCCAGGGCATTTTGTACGGTTTAAATTGACTCAAACTCCCATCCAGTAGTCTTTATAGGACGTTAAGCTTTAGCTTGGCGTTGAATCCTAAGGCGGTTTAAAGCTTGTACTTCCCCCTTGACAAGGCTCACTTAAAGAGGCTATAACATAAATAACTCACAAGAATGAGCAAAAAACGAACAGGGTGTCAGCAGACGGCATAAATGAAATTTGAGGAAGAATTCGATGAGAGTCCAAATTTTAACCCTAAATAACGTTCAAATATTCGGTGATATGGCAGTTTCTGCCCTTCCTAACAGCTATCGCTCTCGACTCTCCGATATGCTCAATAATTCTCGAAATTTCATTGTGTTGACGGATGTAGAAATCCACCAACCGGGACAGCCACTCACGCAAATGTCCTCTCTGTGCATTAACAAGCCTGCGATCGCATTTTTATGTGAGGCAGAGGTGACACCCACTTCATCTCAGACTCTGGAAACTGATCCAGTTTCGGTAAGTGCATCCTGACGACTGTGACAAACTTACTCCAGCTTTTAGAGGAAATACATCATGAAAACAATAACTACTAAAATCAAACAGGCAATTTGGGCAGTTCCCTTCTGTCTCACTGTCCTCTCACCTCTTTCCGCCCACGCCTTAACCGTTGAAGAGGTTCCTAATCCTCAACAGCTAAATGGCACTTGGGTAACAGATATGGCAGATATTCTCAGTCAGGATACGGAACGCCAACTCAATCAAATGATTTCCGAGTTGGAAATTGAAAATGGCACAGAAATTGCAGTGGTGACTGTACCTGAAACGTCTCCCGCCGCCTCACCCAAAGCATTTACCACTAAATTGTTCAATCACTGGGGGATTGGCAAAGCGGATGAGGACAACGGTGTACTGTTTTTGATTTCCATAGGCGATCGCCGCGTTGAGATTGAAACCGGATACGGTATCGAACCGATTTTACCCGATGGCCAGGTAGGTCAGATTATCGAAACTAAAATTACTCCGCCTTTTAAGCAAGGTGACTTTGACACGGGTACATTAGCCGGAACCAAAGCATTAGTTGTTCAATTAGGCGATGACGTCAATACAACCGATACTATCCAAACGAATAGAAAAACGACCAACAGTACGACGGCTGTATCTTCATCTCAATTATCTAGTGAAGAAACCTTTTCTAGATGGACGTTGCAATCATTACTTCTATTTATAGGAGTACCTGTGGGCATCATTGTCCTACTCGCTGCTAATCGCAATAGTAACCGTTCTTCCAGGCGTCGTTATTCTAAGCATCGTTATTCTAGGCGTTCTTCCAATGGCGGTATCAGTAGTGGTGGTTCTAGTGGTTGCAGTTTTGGTGGCGGTGATTTATAAGATCATGTCCGGTTGAAGACTGACAAGGTTTGACTGCCGCAAGTCTAGAACAGATGCTTGCTAAATGTGTGCAACATTATTCCTCAAATTGACCTTTTGCAGACAACCAAGGAGTTAACCATGAATAAGAAACAGACAACTCAGCTTCAGGAAGTTACAGCTTTCCCCCATAACCTAATCAACATCAACAGTTTATCGGAGATTAAAACCATGAAACCTTTGGCACGTCAACTCAAACAGATGATTTGGACAGTTCCAGTTTGTCTAACCTTTTTCTCCCCTCTGGCTGCCCAAGCCCTAACCGTTGAAGAAAGCACATTCGACGAAACAAAAGCAGTCATTACTGAAACGAGTACTGTAGTCGCGAGTAATACGACATCTGCTGAAGACAGTATTTATAAGTCGTCTAACGAGGCTATTTTGGCACTACTCATACTATTAGGCATACCTGTTGGAGTGCTGATTCTAGCCCTAAATAGCGATAGCAGTTCTAGCGGTTATCGTTCTGGTAGTCGTCGTTCTTCGAGTAGTGGCTACAGTGGCTACACGGGCGGTGGCTTTAGCGGCGGTTCTAGTGGTGGCGGCGGTTGCAGCGGTGGCAGTGGCTCCAGTGGTGGCGGCGGTTGCAGCGGTGGCGGTTCCAGTGGTGGTGGCGGTTGCGGTGGTGGTTTCTAAACGGAATCAATATTGGTTCGTAGTAGGCACTTTAGTGCCAGAAGCGCTAAAGCGCTTACTACAAACTCTTACATCTAACATCATTGGTTTGTAGTGGCGCTGTCTTCGCCATCAGCGATCGCATCACTTTCTACCAACTCTTAAGTTAGTTAATCGACACTATCAAGTTGTAAAGAGATATTACAACAATCAACCTCTCGCATAAAAGCCAAGACTCAATAGCGAGTAAGAGACAGACGACGCAGATTCAAGAATTGACAGCGTTCTCACATAACCCAATCAACATCAAGTTTTTTTGGAGATTGAAATCATGAAATCTTTTGCCCCTAATTTTAAACAGATACTTTGGACAGTTCCACTTTGCCTCACAGTTTTTTCACCCCTTGCCGCACAAGCATTGACGATTAATAAGGTTACCAGTTCGCAACCAGTCAATAGCGGTTTGGCGACAGAAATAGCAGCGATTGTTAGTGAAGACACCGAAAAACAAAGCAATCCGATTACTTCCGATTTGCCGACGGCTAAAATGAATACTGGAGTCGCTAGTAATACTACGTCTTTAGAGTCCCAATCTAAGATCTATAAATCGTCTGGAGAAGCTTTACTGGCATTACTCGTACTATTAGGTGTGCCAACGGTCGTGATTTTTCTAGTCGCCAATAGTAATGGCAGTTCTTCGAGTCGTCGTTCCTCGCGTCGCCGTTCTTCGAGTAGTAGTCACACGGGAGGTGTTTATACAGGCAGTAACTACAGTGGTGGCGATTCCGGTGGTGGCGATTCCGGTGGTGGTAGTTTTGGTGGTGGTGACAGTGGCGGTGGTGGCGCTGGCGGTGATTTCTAAGCAGCCTTCCTTGAGTGCGATCGCTCCTTATTGATAATCCGAAATACCTGTGGCCTGGACTGTAGGGGCGACCCGCTTGCATTAATTAAATACTCCATTCCATTCAATTAGGTTGGGTCGCCCTCTACTCAAATTCGTTGTCATTACAACTTGAACAAAACGACATCGGAATTTGAATCAACATCCGGACTCGATACCTCTCCAGTTTTTAACCAATAGCCAGCACGTCATAGTTTATTAAAGGTTGTCACGAACAATATACAGAGTGAAAATTGTCCGACTACTTAACACCTCTACTGAGCTATATCTATTTCTTTTATTTCCCATTAATCCCGAAACTCAAACATGATTCCATATATTTTCTTAATTGGTATTCTAGGTTTAGCTTTGGTAATTCTGGCTTATAGTCGAATCTGGATTATTGCGAGTCGTCCGATATTAATCTCACCAATAGGACAACACACCCAAACAGGTGGTTCTGCTGATGGTAGAATTTATCAAAACTATACTGTCCTTTTAGAGGAGTCAGCACTGAGGTTACATCAAAGGCTTGCTTATATGGGTTGGATTGCTATGGGGTTTGCATTTACATATTGGATAGGTTGGTCTATTACAGTTGCTTCTCAACCTGAACCAACCTTACTTATACTTATACTGATAAGCTTGTCAATTATGGCGTTGGTGGTGGGAGTTAGTACTTTTCCTTTGGCAGACAGACTAACCAATAATCTGTTATCAGCCACACGAATAAAACGACAACGGCAACCGTTTTATTGCCAGCATTGTCATCAACCGCTACAAGAATTAAATGGGAATACTTTAAGATTTTATCTTAGTCACTCTGCCCAAATTTCTCAAGAAAAGGGTATTGTCAGTTTTGTGGGGTGGCGATGTCCTCAATGTCAGCCACAGTTACCGCCTCCAGGTATTAATTTATATCAAATTCGGTTAAACAAACCTGACTAAAAATGGACATATAACTCTTTTTCCCGCCATGCTTCTGTGGTTCAGGCTAAATGGGCGCAAATGGAAAATCAACTTCAACGGCGGGCTGATTTGATTCCTAATTTAGTTCGAGTCACTCAAGCTTACACCGAACATGAGAAAAAAAATGGGTCTTTATTTCAGCAATCTCGTCAGGCTTATTTACAAGCGGATACCCCAGAAAAAAAGCGGCGGCTGTGGAACAAGTGAATGACGCGATTAATCGTTTTTAAGACTATGCCACCAATAATTCTCAGTTACAATCAAGTCAATTATTTGCGAACCTTCAGTATGAAATAGCCAGGACAGAAAATCGCCTTGCTGTAGAACGGATGCGTTATAATCAGGCGGTGCAACGGTACAATCAAACGATTCAGCAATTTCTAACTCAGTTTTGGCACAGGGGTTAGGGTTTGAGGCGCAATCCTTTTTCCAGACGGCAACCCCTAAACCTTAACCAGGACGATTCTCACGCTAATCTGATTCGTCTGATAAGTTAGGGGATAGGAAGGGCGGGTTTTGCCTGTTCAATTATCACACGCTAGAAAGATTAATCCCTAAACCCGTCCCTACAGGGATGGAAATTTTGTGTCTGATATCAATAACGTCTCTTGCTTTAAATGTTGAATTATTTGTTATTGCCGATATAGAACGAGTATGTTATCGTGTTGGTTGATTTGAGCTGAATAGCACTGACGTAAGCGTTTTATGAATCGATGTAATACATCCATAGATTTATAGTCAGCGCTGAGGTGTTTATGGCGCTAAAGCGCAACTACGAATGAAGCTAGCTTAGGTCAGTAGTATTCGCCTTTATTGCGTGAGTTTATCGCCTTCATGCCATCCTCAAATTACGACCACTTATTTAATACTATTGAAGAGTTAGTGCTGCATCATTCTCCTAGTGGTGCAGAACGAGAAATTGATCAACTGCTAATCAGTCGATTGCATGGCTTAGGGGTTGAATCGTGGCAGGATCGAGCTGGGAATATTATTGCTAAGATACCGGGTCAAACCCCTGAGCGATCGATTGCGATTACTGCTCATAAAGATGAAATCGGCGGTATTGTTAAATCGATAGGCGAACAGGGACAAGTGCAAGTCCGCAAACTCGGCGGCTCATTTCCCTGGGTTTATGGGGAAGGCGTTGTCGATTTATTAGGGGATAATCAAACCTTGAGTGGGATTCTTTCCTTTGGATCACGTCACGTTTCCCATGAATCTCCCCAAAAAGCACAACAAGAAACTGTCCCCGTGCGTTGGGAAGAGGCTTGGGTGGAAACGAAATGTACTCTAGCTGAACTTGTCGCTGCTGGGGTGCGCCCAGGAACCCGCATGGTTGTGGGAAAGCACCGCAAGCGACCCATACGCCTCAAGGATTACATTGCCAGTTATACCTTGGATAACAAAGCCTCTGTTGCCATTCTGTTGAGTCTCGCCGAACAAGTCAAAACTCCCGTTGTGGATACTTATTTAGTGGCGTCGGCGAAGGAAGAAGTTGGCGCAATTGGCGCGTTGTATTTTAGCCAAAATCACTCGCTTGATGCTTTAATCGCCCTAGAAATCTGCCCTCTCTCCTCAGAATACCCAATTGAAGATGGGGAAGCACCTGTGCTGTTGTCCCAGGATGGCTACGGGATTTACGATGAGGGACTCAACTGGGAACTGCGACAGGCGGCGAATGGGATTGGTGTTCCTTTACAGCTTGCCACAATTAGTGGGTTTGGCAGCGATGCGTCTATTGCCATGAAGTTTGGTCATGTTTCCCGCGCCGCCTGCTTGAGTTTCCCGACACAAAACACCCATGGCTATGAGGTGGCTCATTTGGGTGCGATCGCCAACTGCATTTCTTTGCTTGACACGTACTGCCAGACTCAGTTCACCTGAGTATCACAAAACGGCGACGGATAACAACTCCCTTTATTAAGATACAGTTAAGGAAAAAATGCGACAGTGAAGATTGTGTAAATATAGGTAGTATAGGCTTTTGAGAAGCAAATCGTTCAGTATACTAGATAAAAAGCGAAGGACTTAACCAGCCGTTAGCGCTGAAAAAACAATTCTTTAAGGTAGGTTTACCATGTTGCATATCATGCTAGTTAGCTCAGTTAGTCTTTACTTAGTCGTAGCGGTACGCTTGTTAAACAAGTGGTTTACCTGTTTAAGAGAAGATAATACGTTATCGGAAGACGATAAACTGAGCTGTGGAGTTTGTTTTGTTATCGCCACGATTACTTGGCCCCTATCTGTACCCTATTCCTATCTCAGATTATTAGAAGGACAAAATACTATTCCTCAAGATTCCTGATTAAGTTGAATCTGCTTAAATAAAAGAAACGTGGCAAATAGGAAGTCGTAGAAAATAACTATCAACTAAACCGAAAGAAACCGAATCAAGCCACCACGGATCAACTTTTCAATAATCCAACTCCTTACGCTATTTTCGGGGTGGATTGACGCGCTCCGAAGAGTTCATAACCGAAAACCGATCAACAAAGCTTGTCTTCAACCGAACGTCATGCAATCAATCGCGTATGAGTAATCAAGATTCTCTGGGTTGAGTAGAAACAAAAGTATTCACATCTCTACAGCATACATTTGTGATTGCAGGAGTAGTGATCAATACAACGCAATGGCAATCAAGTGACCATTCGCGCATTATTGGAATGCTTACGGTGTCAGCATGGGGAATTTTGAATTTGCCAAGTAGCCAAACTCTATCGTTATGGGGACAGAGATCGCCCCCACAGACTGTCAAAATTGAAAAACAAGTGACAACACTTTGAGGAAAACGATATGACGGCTACTTTAACAGCACCTCAATCGATAGAATCTTGGTTAGGTGAAGAGGCAGACAATCTATTGACGTACAACGCCAAAGTGGATAAACGTCTGTTACATTTACCGAGTCCAGACTGGGTGGAACGGATTTTTGCCAATAGCGATCGCCCTGCCCCAGTGTTGCGTAGCCTTCAGCAGATCTACTCCAGCGGACGCCTTGCTAATACGGGTTATCTGTCTATCCTACCCGTAGACCAAGGGATTGAACATTCCGCCGCCGCCTCTTTTGCCCCGAACCCGGTCTACTTTGACCCGGAAAATATTGTCAAACTTGCCTTGGAAGGCGGTTGTAATGCGGTTGCTACGACGTTAGGGGTTTTGGGCATGGTGTCTCGCAAGTATGCCCACCGTATCCCCTTCATTGCTAAACTGAACCACAATGAAACGCTGACGTATCCGAATCGATATGATCAGCTAATGTTCGCCAATGTCGAGCAAGCCTGGAACTTAGGCGCTGTGGCTGTGGGGGCGACGATTTACTTTGGGTCTGAGGAATCGAGCCGCCAAATCGAGGAAGTGAGTAAAGCATTTGCTCGCGCTCATGAGTTAGGGATGGCAACAATCTTGTGGTGCTATTTACGCCATAGCGTTTTTAAGCAAGATAAAGATTATCATCTTTCGGCTGACCTCACGGGTCAAGCCAATCATCTGGGTGTTACCATTGAAGCCGATATTATTAAGCAGAAGCAGCCTGAATGCAATAATGGCTATGGTGCGGTGGCTAAAGCTACGGGCGAAAAATATGGCAGAACAGATGATCGCGTTTATACGGAACTCACCAGTGATCACCCCATTGATTTGACTCGTTATCAAGTTCTCAACTGTTATGCGGGTCGTGCAGGTTTGATTAATTCTGGCGGTTCATCGGGGAAAAATGATTTTGCCCAAGCTGTTCGCACTGCTGTGATTAATAAACGGGCTGGCGGTTGTGGACTGATTTCTGGACGCAAGACATTTCAGCGTCCCTTCGAGGAAGGTGTTAAGCTGTTCCACACGATTCAGGATGTTTACTTGTCCGGCGACGTGACCATTGCTTAATCCTGAGTTAAATCAATCTTGGTTGGGGCGGGTTTAGTTATATCTGTTGTGAGGCAAGACACGATAATGGTGAAACCCGCCCCTACACAAAACTTTAACTTCCTCACTTTGACTGTTGAGTTGAAACCCAAGAATATTTTGAATAGACTAGTACCGGACGAGTCCGGGGTGTCTGATGGGCGGAGGTAGCCTTCTTACAAGGTGAAATCGAAGCACCAGTCAGTTTTGAGACCGACTTAGGTACACTATTCGTCCGGTTTGTAAAGTCACGATTGTGTATTCTAGTAGAATGGGCTTCTTAAAAAAGAGGCTCACACCACCCCTAGACTCGTCCGCCTCTTTTTCCCATCAAATAAATGTAGAGTCCAGGATGCACCTAGAAAAATGCTTCTCTGATGAGAATATCATTCGTGAGTTGTGTACCCTGCGAGTGACACTTGCTAAGAAGCGACATGACAAACAATTTCTCTACAACATATCAAAAGATGCACCTCCACCCATACACCCTGATCGGCTTGACCAGCTTTCAAAAACAGACAAAATAATTCATGATTTATTCCCACCGCGAAAGCAGTGGTATCGTCCGAATCGTCACGAACGCAAGAATAAGAGCAGTATAGAAATCAACAAGTTAGCTCTTAGTAAAACTGTGTTGCGGGTGCGTAATAATCCTAAGTATAAAAATGAAATATGGTTAAAAAATCTTAATAAAAAAATTGACGAAATCAAGAGTGCTGCTCTAGGATTTACATATCAAATGGGAGCATCAAATTTTTGGATATTAGCTCTTTCAAAGGGGTCTGAAACCCTTGCAAGATGCCTACTTTGGGTAATGTTTGCTCCCTACTCCATGAGTAAGCCTTGTATAAAACTAATTCCAAAATCTGATGAGCATAGTTATCGTATAATTGCTGTATACGAAAATATAGTTGATCGAATTATAGATAAATTATGCGCTCGCTATTTTTGTAAAATATTTGACAAATTTTTTTTGGATTGTTCCTATGCCTTTAGAAGTGGCAAGAATCATCATGAGGCTTTTAAGGCTATTATCGAGTATAGAGAACAGAGAGATGATCAAATTCTTTGGGTTGCTGAATGTGATATTCAGAAGTTCTTTGATTGCGTACACCATCAAAAAGCTAAAGATACTCTAAATTTAGCAATACAGCGGATAAATTCAGGTGAACCAGCAGTCGATAAACGAGCCAGAGAAATTTTTGATGCATATTTAGAATCATATTCCTTTTCAGGGTATGCACAAAATGAAGCTGATAAATGGTTTAAAGAAAAAGATCCTGAAGGTTATACAGGATGGCCCGAAGATGAATTAAAACAATTCTATAATAATCCATCAAATGAATATATCGGTATACCCCAAGGAAGTGCGCTTTCATGCTTAGTTGTTAACTTACTGCTCGATCAAGCAGATCGGCAGGTACTCCAAGATCCAGAAAAACCCGATCCAGATTTATTTTATGCTAGGTACTGTGATGACATGATTATTGTTCATCCGGATAAAGCAAAGTGTCATAGTGCTTTTGAGCAATATAGAACAGCACTGAGTTCACTTAACTTACTGCCTCATGATCCCTGGCAGGTTGAGAAGTACAACAAGGGCTTTTGGGATAAAAAATCTAAGTCTCCCTACAAATGGGCAGCTAAAGACAATGCGGCTGCTGTTCCTTGGGTTTCCTTTCTCGGATACCAACTCCGCTATGATGGATTAATTAGAATCCGCCCTTCTTCAGTTGAAAAAGAACTCAAAAAACAAGTTGAACAAGCTGACAATATTCTCAAGTACGTTTGTCCTAAGCAGAAATCAACAAATTCTTCTGAAAAATCATATTCTCCTGGTACGCGGAGGAGCAAAGGTCAAATTATTTATAGACTGCATCAGAGACTTATTTCAATGTCCGTTGGACGCAAGCAAATCGGAACTCCACCAGACGCACCTTCAGTATTTTGTTGGTGTGTTGGTTTTAAAGAACTTAAAGGGCGGCGTATCGTTTGTTCCCAACTCAAACAATTGGATCGAGGACGGGAACGTCAACTTCGTCGTGTTAAGCGACACCTAAAAGATCTAGACATTCCTTCTAATGCTAATGCTGACTCCCATCATGATCGGCTTAAATACCGAGGACATCCTTTCAGTTATTACTCCCTTAACTGCTCAACAAATGCCCCATGTTCCGGTGTCGCCAATCCCTCCTGCAATACTGACAGCACTTGAGCCAAATCCCCTGCTAACAAGGCGGGTACAGCTAACCACAATCCCGGAAAAACCTCACTCCTGACAATCCCTTCATCATCCGGTTGTAGGGAAACATAGTCACCATCTCGTAATCTAAACCAATCGAGGCGTTGGTCATAAAATTGCCACACGATGTATTCCTGCACCTGATTACGACGGTATTGTAAAGTTTCAATAAGAATATAGTCAGATGTAGTCATGTTGGGTAATATATACATGAAACTCTCTCTCCGACTATCTATACCAAAAAAGCAGGAATCAGTTATCGAACTGCCTTTATGTGGTGGAAACAAGGAAATTTGACAGGTCATCAATTTAAGAAGGTCGAAACGAAAAACCGAAAAGATTATAGCCGAATTAAAATCTCACGGACAATAATGCGACTAGCTCAAAGACATATAATTAAAAAGGGGCATCGTTTTTGGAGGTCGATAGATCGCTTGTCTTGGCAGTCTAAAAATCTTTACAACTCAGCCAATTATCTCATCCGTCAAAACTGGATTTATGGTCATGGGTATTTGACTTATAATCAGATGGCTTCCTTAATGAAAGAGACCGAACAATATAAAGCCTTACCAGCTAAAGTATCACAGCAAGTTTTAAGAGGATTAGATCGGAACTGGAAATCATTTTTCGCCGCGACCTCCGAATTTAAAAAGCATCCCGATAAATTTATAGGCAGACCGAAAATCCCTGGCTATAAAGATACCAAAAAAGGACGAAATCTGCTAATTTATACAATTCAAGCGATAAGTCAAGTAGCCAGAAGAAAAGGATTAGTCAAGCTATCAGGAACTAATATTGAGTTGACCAGTCAAGTGGCTAACCGTATAGCAGAAGTAAGAATCATTCCGAAATGTGATTGTTATGTAATCGAGGTAATTTATGAAGAAAAAGAACAGTTATTAACCCCCAATGAAAAGATAGCAGCAATAGATTTAGGTATAGATAATTTAATGGCTGTAACTTCAAATCAACCGGATTTTACTCCTTTGTTGATTAATGGCAGACCGTTAAAAAGCCTAAATCAATTTTATAACCAGCGTCGAGCGAAGTTACAATCTCTGTTAAAAGGCAATCACAAAAGTTCCCAAAGAATCCGTCGTTTAACCCGTTGCCGTAATCAGAAGATAGATAATTATCTTCATCGAGCTAGTCGTTATTTAGTCAATCTTTTAGTTGACCAAAATATCACGACTTTAGTTATTGGGAAAAATGACGGTTGGAAACAAGAAGTGAACTTAGGAAAAGTCAACAATCAAAAATTTGTGACCGTTCCTCATGCTCGATTAATTGACATGATTATTTACAAATGTCAATTACTAGGAATATCGGTGATTCTTCAAGAAGAATCCTATACCTCAGCTTCTAATTTTTTGAATTTAGATCCTCTCCCCGTTTATGGTAGAGACGCGCCATGGCGCGTCTCTACTGAAAAACCCGTTTTTAGTGGAAAAAGAATTAAACGAGGTTTATATCGTACAGAGCAGGGGGTTCTCGTTCAATCTGATGTCATCGGTTCCTACAATATTTTACGAAAAGCATTCCCATAAGTTTAACCGCTATGGGATAGAGAGGTGCGTAGTTCACCCCAGGAGAATTAATCTCTCAAAGTAAAAGCGAAGGGAATTTCTGCAATGAAATTCAGTCTGTCTATATTTGACTATACTTTTACCAACTATATCCAAATTGTGCCAAGTCAAGAGTCAAAACTCACTTAGAGCAAGGATAATGCTGCTCTAAAAATGCTTTGGCATCTGCCTCATTCTGAATCACGCCATCCAAAGTTGCGGCTAACAGGGCATCTAATATCTCCTTATAGTGTGGTCCTGGCTTATACCCCAAACCTTTGAGATCATTGCCATTAAGAGGAACTTGCACGATTGCCAAGTTTGTGAAATAGTGCCACAACTTGCGCCGAATTGCTCTAGAACTGTGTACGGCAATCAAAACCAATGTGGGTAATTTATACTGACGTAGCAGCCAAACGACTTCACTGGGACGCTGACATTGGGGTAGAGACTCTACCACCTCAGTTTGGGCTTGTCCGAGATGCTGCAGTCGCTCAATACTATCAATAGGCAGTTGTAAATTTTCTGCCACTTTGCCGCGTTCTTGAGGGTCTAGATAGGCAATTAACACCTCTAGACGCATCTGCCAATGTTTGAGGGTTTGGTCAGGGTCAAAGCGTCGTAACCAACGGTCAATTAGACGAACCCGCCACCATAACAATGGGTCAAGCTTTAAGCTGGGATGAAGACAGCGTAATGCTCCGAGTGAGCCGATGAGTTGGAATGCCCGTTGCCAATAGGGGGCTTCTAGGATGTACTTTAATTCGGCTTTCAAGCGGGTTTCTAGGGCAGGCGCTCGCGTCTTTGCTCCTAGCGATCGCTCATAAACGCCACTCTCTAACGCATACTGGATATAGTCTTGGGTTTGGGGTTCCAGTTCAAAGCCTAAGCGCACGGCAAACCGAACGGCTCGATAAATGCGAGTGGGATCTTCGATAAAACTATTGGCATGCAAGACGCGAATTTGACGCGATCGCAAATCCAACATCCCACCAAAAAAATCCAGTAGGGGCAACGCCTCACCTCGCCTCCCCGTCAGTCGGGCTGCCATAGCGTTAATCGTAAAATCTCGCCGATAGAGATCCTGGCGAATAGAACTGGCTTCCACTTCCGGATTCGCCGCTGGATAGGGATAAAACTCAGTCCGAGCCGTGGCAATATCAATCCACAAGGAATCCAACACCGGGTCATTATGCCACAGTAATGCTGCCGTTTGAAACGCCCCATGAACCTCTAAGCGAGCATTCGGATACCGTTCTCGCAAGGCTTTCGCCAAGGTTACTCCTGCGCCCACATCAGCCGCCCGATGAAACCCATCAACCACCAAATCTACGTCTTCTAGGAGCAAAGGTTGGCTCTCATCCGCCAGCAATACGTCACGAACGGCTCCCCCCACTAAATAGAGATGCCAACCCCGTTCCTGGGCTTCCTGGGCGGCTTGAGTGAGCAATTGCCACAGGGCAGGAGCAAGGCGTTCCCGCATATTTAACAGGCGGGATGAGGGATAGGTCATCGGGATGGGGCAAGTCTCTCCCCAGCGCTCTTGATCTTGGCGTACTTGTCGCAGGACATCAGTACGAGTGACAATCCCGACTAACTGCCCATTCTCTAACACGGGTAAGCGTCCAATATCATAAGTCACCATCAGCGACTCAATTTCTGGCAGTGAGGTTTGGGGGGTAATGGTTTTCAGGTTTCGGGTCATATACCCTTTAACTGGAGCATGACCTAAACCGTGATGCAGCGCCAGATCAATATCTCGCCGTGAAATAATCCCAATTAACTGGTCATGTTCATCAACCACAGACAGTCCAGAATGCCCATAACGCAGCAAAATCCGCTGTGCTTCGCCAACGGTGGTATCGGGGCGAATAGTTCGCACCGGGGAGGACATTAACTCCAGGGCGCTTAGGGGTTGGGGAATTTGCTCCTTGAATTGATCAACGAGTTGGGGCAAAACCTCTGGGGGATTTTCATGGCGTAGGGTGACGGCGGCGGCTTGAGAATGCCCCCCTCCACCTAGGGGTTGTAAGAGCGCATTTAAATTCGTGCCAGGAATCCGCGATCGCCCTATTATCGTGAGACGGGATGATTTTGATTGTTGATGGTTGGATTCTCCCCCATCTCCCCCATCTTCCCCATCTCCCCCATCTCCCCCATCTCCCCCATCTCCCCCATCTTCCCCATATTCTGCCGCCAGCAATAGGGCGTCGCTTTCAGTCAGATCAACTAATCGTGAGGCTAAACTTGAGAGTCCCGGTACATAGTCTTGAGTTTTCAGGAACACCCAGGACAGGGTATTACCTTGATAATTTTCAGATTTTAACTGCTCTAGGGCTGTGGTGAGCAGTTGTTGCAACTGGGGCGAAAGTCCTGGATCAACATAGTCAGCAATCTGGCGGATATTTGCCCCTTGTGCCATTACCCAAGCCAGAGCCATGGCATCCCGTGGGGTGGTTTGGTCAAAGGTTAAGGAACCTGTATCCACATGGATACCGAGTGCCATCACCGTGGCTTCGGCGGTGGTTAATTGGATTGAGGTTTGTTGTAATTGCTCGACGATGAGCGTTGTGGTGGCACCTACAGGTTCAACCTGTCGGAATGTAGCAGGAATATCACAATGAGTGTCGCCGTGATGGTCGTAAAGTTCAATGGCAGTAAGATGAGGCAAGTCGAACCATTGAGCGGCTTTCCCTAAGCGATCGCGCTTTTGGGTATCCACCACGACGAGGGAATGAATTTGATCTACTTTAACCGAACGTCGTTCAATCAAAGCATACTCATCCCGATGCAGTGCCAAAAAATCCCGAACCGCCGGGTGAGCGCCGCCTGTTAGGACAAGTTTCGCTCCTGTTTTCAGGCGCGTCAGCCCAACAGCCGCTCCGAGGGCATCAAAGTCGCTAATCGTGTGACACAAGATTAAGTCCATGGTTTGTCATTTGTCATTTGTCATTTGTCATTTGTCATTTGTCATTTGTCATTTGTCATTTGTCATTCGTCATTTGTCATTTGTCATTCGCCATTTGTTTGCTCCCTCTGCTCCCCCTGCTCCCCCTGCTTCCCCTGCTTCCCCTGCTCCCCCTGCTTCCCCTGCTCCCCCTGCTTCCCCTGCTTCCCCTGCTCCCCCTGCTCCCCCTGCTCCCCCTGCTCCCCCTGCTCCCTCTGCTCCCTCTGCTCCCTCTGCTCCCTCTGCTCCCCCTGCTTCCCCATCTCCCTCATCTTCCTCATCTGCCATCTACTTTGTTGTTGATTTTCAGTTTTTTCAAAAAAGCGGGTCAATTTTTGGTAGCTTACAATCAGAAGGATTTAACGTCTTGAAAGGCACAACAGGAAATGTCTATCTTATTTCAAATATCACTGGCAGCTTTGGTAATTTTGTCATTCGTCATGGTGGTGGGCGTTCCCGTCGCCTATGCTACCCCCCAAAACTGGGAGCAATCAAAAAATTTGATTTGGATAGGTTCAGGGCTTTGGCTGGCTCTGGTCATTGTGGTTGGCGTCCTGAACTATTTTGTGGTAGCCTGACTTTCTCCCCGCCTGAATGATTAAATTCAGACGGGGCTTCTTCACCAACAGACAGATGCTCATGACGCAAGAGGGCAAAGAAAGATAGCCATGGCAGTTTTTGAGGGAAATTTTACATCAGCCAGCTCCCTGCGCTTGGCAATTATCATCGGTCGATTTAATGATCTCGTGACAGAGAAGCTATTAGCCGGGTGTCAAGATTGCCTGAAACGCCACGGTGTTGATCCCAATCCTCATGGCTCCCAAGTTGATTATATTTGGGTGCCAGGTAGTTTTGAAGTCCCTCTCATGGCTCGTCAAGCTGCCCTTAGCCACCGCTATGATGCGGTGATTTGCTTGGGCGCTGTCATTCGCGGTCAAACCCCCCATTTTGATTATGTGGCGGCTGAAGTCTCTAAGGGCATTGCCGCCGCTAGCTTTCAAACTGGAATTCCTGTAGTCTTTGGAATTCTAACGGCTGATACGATGCAGCAAGCCTTGGAACGGGCAGGAATTAAGAGTAATAAGGGTTGGGAATATGCCATGAGTGCCTTAGAAATGGCGAGTTTAATGCAGCAGTTCAAGGGGCAAAATGGCTCAACCTCTTATAATGCTTATGATACAGCAGGAACTACTCAGTCCTTACCTGTTTCATCCGGGCGGTCTCTTCCTTCAGAGTCCGCTTCTGAATACAATGAGTCTGGGAATTCATGAGCCACTCATCAGATCGGGAAACATGCCAAAGCCTGTCTCGGAACAGAGGAGCTATGGCAAATAACAAATAACTTGACAAACCCGGATTATTCTGAGACACTGTAAAAAGCAAAATAAATGCGGGTATAGCTCAGTGGTAGAGCGTCACCTTGCCAAGGTGAATGTCGCGCGTTCGAATCGCGTTACCCGCTTATGTAGAGACGCGCCATGGCGCGTCTCTACTCTACATTATTTCAGCGTCTCTACATTATTTCAGGCAACGTCTCTACAATGATCTGTCCTAACCGCTATCCCCTGAAAAGTCAGGTCTATAATTGGTCAAGGGAAAGGAAAGCGCTAATATTAGAGCATGGGCGTCTCCAAGAAAATCTCAGTTGGGAATTTGTGGGGATAAGTTTAAGCTATAGTGATTTACTATGCAAGTTAATCGTGTAATCAGGAACACTCAATCATCAACGTAATCTTGGTTTTGAATAGCGCTTGTGCCACCTCAGAAAGCTCAAAAGATAGATTTAAGTAAGGAATATCCCTGCCCGTGTCGGCGGCGGGGGTGTTTAGTGCCGATTACCCTGACAGAAGCCTTTGGCTGTAATCGCTGTCAGCAGATTTTCGTTCTTGAAGAAAATGGGCTTACAATCGAGCAATTATCGACGACTTATCCCTACAAAAAAACGTGGCGTTGGACAGGTCATCGCTGGGTGAGTACCCAAGGGAATCTTGGGGAAAGCTACCTACCTGTAGCCCTCTTAATCGTGCTGGTTTTGCTGATTGTCTGGTTACCCCTAGCGCTGCAATCTCCAACCGGTCCTTCTATAATTCTTTGGGCATTACTGGCAGTGATTTTAGCCGTCTTGCCAGCGCTTATGGTTTGGTTAGCTTATCGGCGTTCGTAAATGATGGATATGGAAGCCTCTGATCCTACGCCTCAGTCCAACCCTGTGATTGCCAGATCATATCGGGCATCTGTGGTGTTGGCAACCACAAAAGGAGTTGAACGATCGCGTGGCGTTCAAGCAATGGTAAAAGCCCTGCAAAATGCGTTTGATGATATTTTGGATGCCAATACCATGGACTTGGAAGCCAGTCGAGAAATGGCAGTTCCTGATTTGGTATTAGACTGGCTGAAGCTAACGCCAGAACGACTTCAGATTGCGATTGGGATTTTGCAGCGGATTGGGGAATTATCTGATCCGATTCGTCGGGTGATGAATGCGTCTTATCAACTTGACCATTCTCAAACCTATTGTCAAATGATGCCGTTGGGCGTGATTGCCTTAATTTATGAGGCGTTCCCTGAGTTAGGTGCGATCGCGGCTGGTTTTTGTATTAAAACCGGAAACAGTTTGATATTAAAAGGAAGTAGCGAAGCCAGTCAATCGAATCAAGTGATTGTCCAAGCATTACAGAACGCCTTAGACGAGGCGGGTTTACCCTCAGGTTGTTTGGAATTGTTCCCTTCAGAACAGGGGGCTTCTATGCGAGATTTAGTCACACGGGATGACTATTTAAACTTGGTGATTCCTTATGGACGCCCGACGCTAGTGCAGCAAGTCTTGCAACAAGCAACGGTACCCGTTTTAAGATCAGCGATGGGGAACTGCTATCTCTATTGGTCGGCATCAGGGACTTGGGATGGAGTGCGATCGATTATTTTAGACAGCCACGCCAGTATCCCTGATCCAGTGAATGCGATCGAAAAAGTCTTGATCCATCGTAATCAAAAGCCATCTTCGTTAATGAATCTCTGTAAGAGTTTGAGCGACAAGGGCTTCAAACTCAAAGCCGATGCTGAGTTGGTGGCAAAGTTTCCCGATCAATTGACTTTAGCGTCTGAATCAGAATGGAGTCAACCGTATTTAGATAAGGTTGTTGCCTTTAAATTAGTCGATAGCACCGAAGACGCGATCGCGTGGATTAATCAATACAGTAGCCGCCACGCTGACTGTGTAGTGACTGAATCTTACCTAGAAAGTCGCCAATTCTCCCTCAAAGTGGATAGTGCTTCGATTTATCTCAATTCCTCACCGAGATTTTCCCGCAATCCCAAACGTGGGGACTCGGTGTTTCTGGGGATGTCCAATCAGAAAGGGTATCGTCGCGGGATGATTACTCTGGAGACATTAACCACACTCAAACAGGTGGTTCAGGGGAATGGGCAGTTTTAGTTATAGCGCTACGCGCCAGGAAATAGGCAATAGGCAATAGGCAATAGTGAAGAAAAAAGCTTACCTTACAAGGGATTGAGCGATTTTGAATTTTTCTTGATTTGTCCTAACGTATCTGCGTAGTGCTATAACTGAATAGAGTTGAGTTTATTTCCATCAACCTACTTATAACTAATTGGTTGTGTTTTTTCTCTTAACTACCACGGATTTCCGACTAAAGTAAACGCACTCCAATAATAGGGATGAGTTAAATTAATATTTCCCTGGTTGAGTAATTCCTCAGGTAAAGAAATCCTAGCCGATGGTGTGACTAATTCATCGCCGTCTAACTGCACTTCCCCCCGCATCATTGCCAATTGTGCCTGTCGCAAGGCTTCAGCTTTAATCGGGGCTTGTTTTAACTGTTGATAAAATGTGGTCATCAGTCCTAATGTCCCGGTATCGCTGACATACCAGAGGCTACCTAGCGCTGATTTTACCCCCGCTTGTACGGCTAATCCGGTAAAGCCTAACTCGGCTTGTTCATCCCCTAAGGCTGAACGACAGGCACTTAATACCATCAGTTCAACTGGGGGATTATCTAATTGTAACTCTCGCAATTTGTCGAGGGTTAATCGGGTATTCCAAAACTGAATATAGGAGTTACTAGGTTTACCTGCTTTAAACTCTCCATGGGTAGCGAGATGGAGAATGCCAAAGGGTTGATTAGCGCGGGCTTCTTTGAGATTATCTAGGGTGAAGTTTTGGTTCAGAAAGGATTCCCCTGACCACAACTGATTGGTAATCAAGGATAATTCTTGGGGGACAGCAGGTAAGGGGTCTTGTTCCTTAAATCGAGAAGCGCCCATGGCTAAAATATTAGCATCTCGGATATCTACATATCGGGTATCAGTGAGGCTAAAACTGGGCATTAACCCGACGCTATAGTTCTCGATAATAAATTGATTTCCGTCATAGAGTGTGGCGATGGGGAGGGAACGCAAGCCTCTATCCATCACAAAGCTAAGATTATTAATTCCTTGGGCTTGTAATTCAGTTTCGATGGGGGAAATTAACCAATTATAAAGTTGTTGCGCTGAGGATTTATAGGGGCGAGGAATGCGAACATTGGTGACAGCGCGACGTAATTGTTGTACTTGTTGCAGGACTTTCTCTCGGGTTGCACCGGGAACCGGACGACGAATGATGTCTCCAGAAGCGGTAACCAGGACGAGTTCGAGTTGGTCAGTGGGTTGGGGATTGGGGTTCGTTGAAAATTGTTGGTGTTGAGGCGTGGAAGCATTAAATTGCCAGAGGATGTCGTCTTTGGGATTGGGTTTTTCGGGAGTGGGGGTTTGGGGTTTGAAGAAGGCGTAAATTAGGGCAGGTTTGATGCCAGTAAGTTGTTCAATTTGATTAAGCTGGGCTTTGGTTTCTTGAGGGGTGATGGTGCGGGTATTTCTAACTCCGAGATGACTTTCATAGGCATTGGTGAGGTTGCCTTCTTGTTGAGCGACTTCCGTTTCGGCGGCTGGGGTTGTGGTGGTGTTGGTGGTGGTGGGAACCGATGCTGATTCGGCGGGTTTGCTGGTGTCTTCGTCTTCGGTTAATTGATTGTTATCTTCTTCGGGAAGTTCGCTAACTTCAGTGGGTTGGATGACATCAACGGGATTGATTTGAGACTCATCCACAGGTGTCATCGGTGAATCATCCACAGGTTCTTCTTCGGGAATTGTCGGTGCATCAACACTAAGAATTTCGATGTCGCCGTCTATTTGGGTAAACAGCAAGGATTGGGTGGGAAGGAGGGTAATATCACCATCGGTAATTGCACCAACTGTACCATTGGTTGTGGCATCACCAATAATAAAGGGAGTCTCGCTGTTACCCCCATGGCGAATCGTAATACTACCATTATCATTCCCACCCGCGCTAGAAATGCTAACCTCTTCACCGTTAGCATCTGTAAAGGTATCTGTGGCGCGGAAAAATTGACCTGCGGTAATATCAATGTTTCCGCCTTTGCCATTGTTACCCCCTTCAGCGTTAATAAAACTGACTTCAATATCACCAATGGGGTCAAGGGTAACATCACCGCCATCACCAGAACTACCACTACTATTAATTTCACCCAAAGTCATTGAGTTCAAGGCTTGGATAAAAATATCACCGCCACTGGTTCCAGAACTGGTTAGGTTGTTGGTGGTAATCACGCCATTATTGCTGGTTAGGGTAATGTCTCCACCGGGATTGAGGGTTGAACTGGTATTGATGTTGGCGGTATTAATGGTTTGATTGGCGGTAACGGTAACGGTGGTGGCTATAATATTTTGGGTGGTAACAGTGTTAGCACGATTAATCGTCAGGCTATTTAAGGGAGTGATGTTACCGATGTTTCCTGTGGCGTTAATGTTACCTGTCCCAGCATCAAGGGTGAGTGTCTGAGTGCCATTAATTGCGCCGTTAAGATTGATATTACCTGCACCATTGTTGGTATTCAGGAGGACAGAATTTCCCAGATTGGTGTTCCCTGTAATCGTAATGGTCTGGTTATCGGTGGCGATGGTAGCGTTCAGGTTTGTGGTGGCACTGTTGAGGGTAATCGAGGCGTTCCCTGACCCGGTTATGCTGCCGTTGACATCAATGGTTCCGCCTTGAATGGTGACTGGTTTGTTAAATGTAATGGGGTTGATGGTGACAGGGTTTGTGTTTCCTTGTCCGATGGTTAGGGTATTAAAGTTGGATTGGAATGCATTTAATTCACTGGTTGTCAAGTCTAAAGCGGCGGTGTTGTTATTGGTTGCGCCAATGGTGATGGCTTGGTTAGATGTGGCAGGTTGTAAGGTAAGGAGATTACCGTTTGTGATTGCATCTGAATTATTAATTTCACTGGCTTTTAAAGTTAATGAGTGACCATTGGCATTTAAGCCGGAGGCAAAAGACAGAGTGGTTAGTCCAGCATCTAAGGTCACATCGTTGTCTAGAGTGACTGGACTATTAAAGGTAAGGTTGTTTCCTGTGGTGATGTTTCCGATAAGGCTCGTGTTACTTGAATTTACGTCTAACCTGCCGTTAATTGTTAAAGATGACAGTTGGATGGTATTGGTGTCGTTGAGGGTAACGTTTCTGGCACTGCTAACGGCGACTGTGTTGAAGTTATTGTCAGCATTATTCAGGGTAATATTGTTAGGGGTTCCGGCAGCTAGGGTGGTGATGCCGCTGATTTGCAATTGACCACTGTTGGTAATTTCTCCGTTGGCTATGACGTTTAGTTGACCCTCAATGTCTGAAGTTCCTAGGTCTATGGCATTTTGATCTTGTAGGGTGACATTATTTCCACTGCTTATGGCAATTGTACTTAAGTCGTTGTTAGCATTATTCAGGGTAATATTGTTAGCCAGTCCTGCGGCTAGGGTGGTGATGCCGCTGACTTGCAATTGACCACTGTTGGTAATTTCTCCGTTGGCTGTGACGTTTAGTTGACCCTCAATGTCAGAATTGCCTAAATCTATAGCATTTTGGTCTTGTAGGGTGACATTATTTCCACTGGTTATGGCAACTGTATTTAAGTCGTTGTCAGCATTATTCAGGGTGATATTGTTAGCCGCTCCTGCCGCTAGGGTGGTGGTGCCGCTTACTTCTAATTGACCACTGTTGGTAATTTCTCCGTTGGCTGTGACGTCTAGGGTACCCTTAATGTCTGAACTGCCTAAATCTATGGCATTTTGATCTTGTAGGGTGACATTATTTCCACTGCTTATGGAAACTGTATTTAAGTCATTGTTAGCATTATTCAGGGTGATATTGTTCTCTGCTCCTGCGGCTAGGGCGGTGATGCCGCTGATTTGCAATTGACCACTGTTGGTAATTTCTCCGTTGGCTGTTACCGTTAGTTGACCCTCTATGTCTGAAGTTCCTAGGTCTATGGCATTTTTGTCTTGTAGGGTAACATTATTGCCACTGCTTATGGCAATTGTACTTAAGTCATTTTCACTATTGTCTAGGGTGATATTGCCATTCTCCGTCGCGTTCAGGGTCGTTGTTCCTGACACTGAAATTGGAACACTTTGAGTAATACCTGGAGTGCCTGTAACATTTTGTAAATTAGGAGCAGCCGTAGTCAAGCTCACCTTACCCTCAAAAGAGTTTCCGGGTTGATCGAGAGTAATAGCATTTACTGTTGTTAATGGTGTTCCAATAAATTCCTCTCCTTCAGCCTGACTTATCACCGTCAGATTCCCACTCACATTTTGAGTTGCAGGTTCAGTTCCTAACTCAATGGAACCGACTTTGCTGATGATTACATCTCCGTTAGAAGTTGTCAGTAAAGGTAGGACATTATTTGCATTAGTTAGGGTGACTGTGGGTGCATCGTTAACCTGAGGCGTTCCTGCTACTTTCAGCGCTCCTGTTTGATTGACATCCCCAGTTGAGTTGAGGGTGAAGTCACCGCCAATCAGGGAATCACCTATAACTGTGCCATTTGGGTTACTGTTGGTGATGAGAACATTGCCAGCGTTTGCTAAAGTTGTTTCAAAGCTTGCATCACCCATTACATTGAGAGCGCCACTGTTGGTAATTTCTCCGTTGGCTGTGACGTTTAGGGCACCCTCTATGTCTGAAGTTCCTAGAACTATGTCATTTTTGTCTTGTAGGGTGACATTATTGCCACTGCTTATGGCAATTGTACTCAAGTCGTTGTCAGCATTATTCAGGGTAATATTGTTAGCCACTCCTGCGGCTAGGGTGGTGATGCCGCTGACTTCCAATGGACCACTGTTGGTGATTTCTCCGTTGGCTGTGACGTTTAGGGTGCCCTCTATGTCAGAAGTTCCTAAATCTATGGCATTTTTGTCTTGTAGGGTGACATTATTCCCACTGGTTATGGCAATTGTACTTAAGTTGTTTTCACTATTGTCTAGGGTGATATTGTTAGCGGTTCCTGCTGCTAGGGTGGTGATGCCGCTGATCTCCAATTGACCACTATTGGTAATCGCACCATCAGCCATGACATCCAATGTGCCATTAATAGTAGAAGTTCCCAAATCTAGTGCGGCATTATTTTGGATAAAAATATTGTTAGTTGAATCTGCTGCTAATTGAATAATCGCTGTTGTTAATGGTTGAGCATTTGTACCCACTGCACCGGATGTGTTCAGTGCCAATGTTCCGTTCCCACCTATCGTGATGGTTGAACCTGTGGCAGTGGGGGTAACTCTTCTGGTATTTAAGGTCAATGTGCCATTATCACGCAAAATTAGAGGCTTCGTGAAGGTAAGATTGCCGCCACTGATACTTAGGTTAAAGGTTTCTCCACTCAGGTCAAGTTCTGTTGTATCTGAGTTAATTTCAATGGCTCCATTTCCCCCACCAATGGTAACGATACCAGAGGAGTTGAGTTTCTCTGTCAATTCTGTGGTGTCGAGATGGAAATTCCCCGTTGCACCAGTTCCGATACCAATTGTCGTGTTGCCATTGGGTTGGAGAGTTATATTTCCCGTATCAGCATCAATCGTTGAGTCACTACTAGCAGCCAGGTCAATATCATCCGCCGTCACGGAAATATTACCGCCGTTACTATTGATAATGGCAGCATTGGCGGTATCAGTCATTTCGCCATCTATGATAAGAGCGACATTGCCACCATTGGTATTCACATTTAGCGCACTAACAGAACTTCTCAGGTCAATAAATTGATTACCCCCTGATGTATCCACGGTCAAATCGCTGACGTTAGCGCGAATCGCCCGTTGTTGACTGCCAAAATTGCCTGTCCCACTAATCTGCACAGATAGTGGACCAGCAAGGATGTCGCGAGAACCATCATCGTCGGTAATTGCACCACCACTAGTGAGAGCAATCTCACCCCCATTCAGTCCGGCGTTGAGATCCAGTTTTGTTAGTCCATCTTCCTCGCTGATGAACTGGTCACCTTGGGCAGTTGAAGTGTCTACACTCAACTCATTAACATCAGTTTGAATCGGGTTAGTTTGAGTACCCAAGTTAGTCTCTGGGGCATTTTCATCATCTGGATCATCAGGAGATAAAATCAGGTTAGCGACATTGGCTGTGATATCTATGTCAGGGTCATTGTCCGTGATTGACTCATTAACGGTAAGAGCTATATCGCCCTCTCCGGCTTCGAGATTGAGTTGAGTTACACCACTTCTAAGTTCAACAAACTGACTGCCCCCTTCTGCCGATGTATCCACGGTCAAATCGTTGACGTTAGCGCGAATCGCCCGTTGTTGACTGCCAAAATTTCCTGTCCCGCTAATCTGCACAGACAGTGTATCGGCGAGGATATCGCGAGCACCATCATTGTCCGTAATTGCTCCACCACTGGTGAGGGCAATCTCACCCCCATTAAATCCGGCGTTGAGATCCAGTTTTGTGATAGAACTCCTCAGGTCAATAAACTGACTACCCCCTTCTGCCGATGTATCCACGGTCAAGTCGCTGACGTTAGCGCGAATCGCCCGTTGTTGACTGCCAAAATTGCCTGTCCCACTAATCTGCACAGATAGTGAACCAGCAAGGATATCGCGAGAACCATCATCGTCGGTAATTGCACCACTACTGGTGAGGGCAATCTCACCCCCATTCAGTCCGGCGTTGAGATCCAATTTTGTTAGTCCATCTTCCTCGCTGATAAATTGGTCATCTTGGGTTGCGGAAGTGTCTACACTCAATTCCTTAACATCGGTTTGAATTGGGTCATCTAGAGTACCTAAGTTGGTCTCTGGGGCATTTTCATCATCTGGATCATCAGGAGCTAGAGTTAGATTAGCGGCATTGGCTGTGATGTCTGTGTCAGCGTCATTGTCTGTAATTGATTCATTGACGCTGAGAGTTATATCGCCCTCTCCAGCTTCGAGATTGAGTTGAGTTACACCGCTTCTGAGCTCAATAAATTGACTGCCCCCTTCTGCCGATGTATCCACGGTCAAATCGTTGACGTTAGCGCGAATCGCCCGTTGTTGACTACCAAAATTGCCTGTCCCGCTAATCTGCACAGATAGTGAACCAGCAAGGATATCGCGAGAACCATCATCGTCGGTAATTGCACCACTACTGGTGAGGGCAATCTCACCCCCATTCAGTCCGGCGTTGAGATCCAATTTTGTTAGTCCATCTGTCTCGCTGATGAACTGGTTCCCTTGGGCAGTAGAAGTATCTACACTCAATTCCTTAACATCGGTTTGAATGGGGTTCTCATTTGTACCAAATGCTGTGGCTGTGGCATCAAGGGTATTGGCTGTAATTACTCCCCCTGCACGGGTAATGGCTCCATTGAAAGAATTTAGGGTAACTGTGCTGGTTCCGGCATTCAAGTTGGCGTTTAATACAATCCCGCCTGTGCCGTTATTGGTGTTGAGTTCAATCGCACCATTGGTTGTGGAGATATCGGCATTGACTTCAATTCGGTTTCCAGCGTCAGCCGTTAGTCCCACGCCGTTTCCTGTCATATTAACGGCATTGGTAAAGGTAATATTATTGCTAGCTTGTAGAGTCACATTGCTGGTCGCGCTATTGATTAAACTTGGATCGATCTTGGCAATAGTAGAATTATTTGGAGGAGTTGCAGGATTAGGAAGGTTAGGGTCATTTGAATTATCTACATCGTCTAAACCGTCTGCAAACTCGTCACCATTACCCGTAACCACTTCTATATTGGTTGGGTCTAATAATAATGTGCCGATATTTCCGTTAGGCGCTAGGGTATTTACACTGCCGTTATAGTCTAAAAACTCTTTTCCGGATACTTCAACTTTTCCACCATCTCCTGCTTCTGTTCCACCTTGGGCGCTAATTGTGCCGTAGAATCGGGTAGCGTTATTTGACCACGTTACGACTTCTCCACCTTCTCCATTGGTGATAGCATCAGCCTTAATCTCTGAATCTGGGCTGACATAGGTTCTTGAGGCGTTGGGTATCGTTCCTTGTCCCTGATAAGCGCCTCCTATTTGGACTATCCCACCACCATGGGTTCCTGATGCGTCTACGTTGGCGGCAATTAGACCTACTCTATCGCCAATAACATTAATCTCACCTCCGGTTGAGGATGAGGGTGCAAGGCTGGGTTCCCCTACAGCCTCTGTGTGAGAAGCATCAATTTTACCGGATATAATAGCTAAGCCTGTCTCTTGTGGTAAGGTGACTCCAGTCTCTGCCAGTTGTACATCCCCTGATTGGTTAACCTCGACGCCTGTTTCAACTTCCTCACCCGAACCCGTTAATAATTCGGCTAAATCCCCTGGCTGAACTGGCAATAGTTCACCATCCGGAGTTCTGGGGGGTTCAACTTCCAGAGACAATAATCCCCCAGGACGAGAAATTTTGACTAAATTGGAACCGGGAACGGCTGCAACAGTAATACTTCCCCCTGGTGCGGTGAGTGTCCCGGTGTTAACGACATTGCCAGCCAGTAGGGTTAAGTTTTTCCCGTCTGATACGGCTAAATCCCCTGCATTAACAATACTTCCCGCTTCTGTTCCATCAAAGGCAAATTGGTTAGGTGTGCCGACTAAGTTCTGATAATCATTCTCGCCAATAGCATTAAACCAATTACCATCGCCAAATCCAATGGCGTCGGCGGTGGTGGCGGTAAAGTCACCGGGGACATTGAGTTGGGTATGTGGACCCAAAATAATCCCCGCCGGATTCATGATATATAAGTTAGTATTATTGCCGCCTGTTACCTGAATTAACCCGTTTATTACAGAAGCGTCACCGCCTGTGACGCGACTGAGGATATTGTTTAAATCTGGATTGGCTAAAAAGTTAGCGACTTCTTCGGGATTTAAGCCAAACTGCTGGAAACTGTGGAAGAGGTTTTTGCCATCAGCCGACAGACTCCCACCGGAAATGTCGATGCGGTTCCCATCCGGTGTGACAATTGTGCCTGTACCATCGGCTGCTGGAGTTATTGATTGTGCCAAGACTGGAGAATTAACCACCAGTGAAGCGATACCCAAAAGTATACCTTGGCACAAAGACAGCAAGACGGATAAGCAACGCCAGCATAACCGAGCTGATTTCATTGGTTCAACACCCTGTAATCGTATGCTTGATAGTTTCGCTTATTCTGAGTGTTTTGGGTTTTATTTTAATAAAATTAAACAATATTTAGTTTTGATTCATTGTGCTATTCGACTAGCAGGATGAATCAATTCTGATAAAACCTTCCAACTCTTATAGGGTTGCACCGAGTAGGTAAAACGTTCATGGCGAACTGTTAAAAAATCAAATTCTGACCATCAAAGATTATTTTTCAGGACTTACGCAGCTACACCACTTGTGGGGGTAAAGGTGCGTTACGCTACGCTAACACACCCTACTGGCGTGACGCAGCTAAAATTGTGCAATAGATTGGGTTCGTAGTGAGGGCTTCAGCCCTCTCCAGCTAGGCGTTAGAGAACTAAAATTCTCACTACAAACAAAGTCCTATTTTAGCTGGGTCAGTCCACTACGAATAGAGGCTTGGCGTATAGTCCGATTTTTATAATAAGTAGACAATGGCTAGTGGAGTAGCACACCTTAATTGGTAGATTAGAATCGTAGGGGCGCACCGACGTGCGCCCGTGTCAACTTAAGGCGAAAAGTAATACAGGGGTAGTGTTTCACCCTCATCCCCTAACCCCTTCTCCCATCAAGGGAGAAGGGGAGCCATCACATAAAGACGCTTCCAAAGTAACTCTGGAATACCGCTTGCTTTTTGCTCCCCTCTCCCCGGCGTGCTATCCCTTATACGCATCTTTCTTAACAATCCTGAAAGCCTTGTTTAACAAGGCTTTTAAATTCAATTCATTCCACTAAACTTGACAAATTACCACAAACTACTCTTGACAAAGACCGAGTTTTATTGGGAATGGGCTATGTAGGACTAGGGGTTGGAGAGCGCTATAGCGATCGCTCTCGCTAATGTTAAGAAAGATGTGGGTAATGCATAGTGGGGGAGAGGGGTTGAGCTTAAGTTGACACGGATGACCGACGTGCGCCCAATTCCAAACCGATGTGCGCCCAGAAAATCGGCAAAATCTATCAGATTTGTTTTGTCGTGAGGGAACCTGAGCCAACTCCGTCTAGGCGTTTAAGCACTAAAGTGCTTACTACAAACTTGTTTCCTGCCTTCTTCTAAGGATTGCGTCGCCGAAATTCAGCCGGGGTTAAACGGAGGGGTTGTTCTGAGTTCCAGATGCCATATCCCATAATTCGGGCGTATTCCTGAGCGCGGGTTAGGCGTTCATTATATTTATTATTGGGCGATCGCGGTGTCGCTAAAACATATCCTTCTTTAATCAGTTGTTCATTAATCATGACTCCATCATGCCAAACGTAGGCTAACCAACGACCAAAACTGTCTTTAGTTTGCACATCAGGTTCTAAGAAAACCGATTGGAGTACCAGTTGTTGACCCCTGGTTTCACCGATAAGTTGTTCAATCCGAGTTTGAGCCGCCGTTCCCCAAGGCTGTTGTCTCAAGTCGGGTGCTTCTATACCAATTAACCGTACCCGAACAATTAAGGCGGGTTGTTGAGTGGTATCTAATACCTCGATGGTTTGTCCACTAACAACTTGTTGGACTTGTACAGGGATACCAGGAGGAACGTTTTTAGATTGACATCCTCCCAGTAAAAGGAGAAAGCTACAGCCAATCAGGAGGGCGATAAGGCGGCTGGGATATGTATTGTTCAGGTTAGGTGTTAGACTTTTCCATCCCCCCCAACCCCCCTTCGGAAGGGGGGAGTAATGCTGATATTGGTGATTGCTGTTTGTTCTAATCCTCATCTAAGGGCAATCCAAACCGAATCTTGCCTTTACCAAAATAGCGCCCAAATTGGAGTTCGTAGACTTCATCCTCATCCTGGGTTTCGACTTCTATGTCAGAACGGGGATACCCCACACATAACAGGGCGTACCCTTTTTGGCGCAGCGCTGGAGACAATCCCATGGCTTCGGGTTGATAGATGTCACCGGAGAGGACACGCACCGCACAGGTGGTGCAAGCCCCATTGCGACAAGAAAATGGCAGTTCTACGCCTTGGTCTTCGGCGGCTTGGAGGATATAGCGATCGCTTGGGACTTCTAGAGTATGCTTGGTATTGGTTTGGCGATGGTGAATGGTAATTTTATAGAATCGAGTCATCCGTTTCGTGTATAATTACAGACTGTGTGCTAAGTTGAATACTATTGACTCCCGCACAGATCATAATAAACCCCCAGGAGAGGTGGCCGAGTGGTTTAAGGCGCAGCACTGGAAATGCTGTTTAGGGGAAACTCTAACGAGGGTTCGAATCCCTCCCTCTCCGTTTAAATTTAAAAGAGAGTAAAATTAGTCAAGCCGTCTCAATCTGAGGTGTCGGGCGTAACCGGAACACTCCGAGGTCTTTGAGTGGCGATGCGGATAGAAAGCAGGTAAAGTCCCCCCGCGATCAGCACAGCAAAGATTAGTAACAGGACTCTCACCCAAGTCTTTTGATGCCAATTTTTCGACTCTGGCTCATGCATCAGTTTTTTGCCACCCCTGATTGGCGTATTGCTTCAAATAAACTAATTGTAGCGAGACAGGTGAATCATCCCCCCGCAGGGGATGCTACCCTAAGGGTAACTGGCGAGTCTCAATTCCTAACCTCGGAAGAGACCCAGTGAATGTTCCATCAATTGATAGGATAGTCTTGTGGTTGCCACTCCTGAAAAAGTCCAATCAATACCCACATCTAACCCAGAAGGCGGCGATCGCGTTGCCGTTTTACTCATGGGTTATGGGGAAGTCGAAAGTTACGAAGACTTTGCCAACTATAATGAGCAAGCCTTAAACTTATTAACCGCTAAGTTCGCACCTGTACCTACTTGGGTGTATCCCCCCTTAGCCAAACTGTTAGCCGTTTTTGATTTCCATGAGTGGGGACATCAGCACAACAATTTCATCTCCCCCCACAACCAAATTTTTGAGCAGCAACGCGCCGGAATTGAACAACACCTGCAAGAAAAATGGGGCGATCGCGTCCAAGTCTTTAAGGCGTTTAACTTCTGCGCTCCGTTTTTACCGGAACAGGTGTTGGAGCAGATTA
This sequence comes from Coleofasciculus sp. B1-GNL1-01, assembly GCF_040220235.1. Taxonomy (NCBI): domain Bacteria; kingdom Bacillati; phylum Cyanobacteriota; class Cyanophyceae; order Coleofasciculales; family Coleofasciculaceae; genus Coleofasciculus; species Coleofasciculus sp. B1-GNL1-01. The sequence continues at coordinate 145,401 of NZ_JAVJTO010000051.1, read as the reverse complement.
AAGCCCAAGGCTTTGATAAACTGCTAATTTATCCCCTCCTCGTCGTTGATTCTATCTTCACCAGTGGTATTGCCGTCGAACAGGTGAATAATGCCTTAGTCAAGTTGACGGAGGGTGACGAACATTGGCTCAAAGGACAACGGTATATCCCTTCCTTTTACAACGAATCCGCCTATATTGACTTGATGGCGCAGATGGTAGAGGAAAAAATTGCGGCTGATTTAGCCTCTGCTTACTTACCCTCTCAAATTGGCATTGTTCTGATGAACCATGGTTGTCCCCACGAAGCAAAGGGATTTACCTCCGGCATCATGGAAAGTGAGGCTTTGTATGAACGGGTACGGGAAAAGCTAATTCATAAGTATCCGTTAATTTCAGTGGGTTGGCTGAATCACCAAACCCCTTTGATTAAGTGGACACAGCCCAATACTGAGTTAGCGGCGAAGAATCTGATTGATTTAGGGGCAAAAGCGATCGTATTTATGCCGATTGGCTTTGCCACAGAAAATCATGAAACCTTGCTGGATGTACATCACATCATCCATGGGTTAGAGCATCGTAACTCTGATGTGGCGTATGTGCAGATGCCCTGTGTTAATGATCATCCTGACTTTCTAGCCATGGCAGCAGATTGGGCAAATCCTCAGATTGAGGCACTATTAAGCGAAACGGCGATGGCGGTTAATCCGGAATTGGCTTCCAGTCATCATCATCATCATCATCACCACCACGATCACTAAACCTAAGATCAATAGCACTGACTTAACCTGGGTTTTGTCCAAAGTCCAACTGGGTTTGTAGTAGGCACTTTAGTGCCAGAAGCGCTAAAGCGCTGACTACAAACGACTAAAGTCAGTGCCATTCAACCTAAGATCTCTGACTTCTTCAAGAAGTCGGGGATCTGATTAACAGAGTTAACCTTCCTTCACCTCCCATCGAAACAACCGGGGAAGCTGGGCTAAATCTAGGAGATAGTTACCCGCCCAAAGAACAATTTCGACAATTAACAGAGTCCTTACCCACATCAATTCGCTATCAGAATTCAGGATAGTCAGTCCTTCATATAATTGCCAGAGGCGATAAGGCAGGTATAAGTAAGGAACCATCACCCAAACAACCGATTGAAACTGTTTTAATGTGATTATCTCCGATATAATTTGTAATCCTAGCATCAAAAAATAGGAGGCAAGAACAGTTAACACGGTAGAATAATTCCACCACACACCCCACAGGAGCATAACAACTAGGGGAACTAAGACGCCGATAACCTGAATTGTGCCAAACCAAATTTTAAACCATGCGGGCAAGGGTTCAGGAATAGTGAACGGTTTTGCCTTCCGCCACGCCCAGCCGACAATTGCGGTAAATCCAGTGGCAACAATAAAGAAACCTAGGTTTTCTAAAATTAGGTATAAATTTGTATTGACAGAAGTCATAAGTAGTTGGACAAAATTAAAGTTGACAGTTGAGCTTAGGAAGGAACAGGGAACAGTGAACAGTGAACAGTGAACAGTAAGGATTTGAGGCTTGTGAACATTTCTTGGTACAGCGGACATAATTTATGTCCAGGTACTTATAATTATGATCCGTAATAGCTTGATTGTCGGGTAAATAGCTTTTGACAACAATTCATTGATGATTTGTCATTTTCTCATAGGTTCTCCCAGTTCTGGCAAGTCTACCCTAGCTGCCAAACTGACTCAACTTGAACCCAAAGCCGTGATTGTGTCCACAGACGCGATCCGGGCGCAGCTATTTGGGGATGAGAACATCCAAGGGGATTGGTCATTAATTGAGGCGCAAGTATTACGGCAAATTCATCGATCTATTGCCGATGGAAACCTAGTGATTTACGATGCAACCAATGCCAAACCCGAATGGCGGCGATCGCTTTTGCCTAAGATATCGGGTGAAACCGTGCGCTGGCTAGCTTGGTATCTTACCACTCCCCTAGAAACCTGCAAAACTTGGAACCGACAGCGCCAACGTCAAGTTCCTGATCCGGTGATTGAGGAGTTTTATCGCGCATTGCGAGATCATCCGCCTCAAACCAACGAGGGATTTTTAGCGGTGAATTCGGTCAATCTAGTGGATACAGAATCGGATATCTGGCAAATGTTCAACCAATCAATCGGTAGAGACGCGCCATGGCGCGTCTCTACTTGTAATCTTAAAGATAGGCAGGATTGAAGGGATTCATCGATTAGGATGACTGACGAACATAAGGCTGACGTACCATCGGCTGATTCTCAGCAGGTGCAAAAACCAACGGAAGAGACAAATCCGGAGTCGGTTGATAACTCCTGGACGAACCGCATGGCTGGACTCTGGACTACAGCTAGCGATCGCTTGCAGAAACTCCTTCCCACCGAACAAGTGACACAAACAGTGATTGACTGGTTTAGTGTTAATGAGGCGCAAGTCGCTGAGATTTTGGCGTCGGTACGGAAAGAACTCCCCACAACCCAAGCGCTGCTGATTGGCAAGCCTCAATCAGGGAAAAGTTCTATTGTGCGGGGATTGACAGGGGTTTCAGCAGAGATTGTGGGTCAGGGATTTCGTCCCCATACGCAATATACTGAGCGTTATGCTTATCCCTCAAATGACCTACCCTTGCTGATTTTTACCGATACTGTGGGTTTGGGTGATGTTAACCAAGAAACGCCGATAATTATTCAGGAATTGGCAGGTGAATTGGAACAGGATACTCATCGTGCCAGAATCCTGATTTTGACGGTGAAAATTAATGACTTTGCCACGGATACGCTGCGACAGGTGGCTGAACAGTTACAAGAGAAATATCCAGAGATTCCCTGTTTGCTGGCTGTAACTTGTTTACATGAACTTTATCCGGCTGATGTCGTTGATCATCCTGCTTATCCGCCAGACTATGAAGAGTTGAATCGCGCCTTTGCTGGGATTCAGCAGGCTTTTAAGGGACTTTATAATCGGGCGGTTATGATTGATTTTACCCTAGAAGAAGATGAATATAATCCTGTATTTTATGGCTTAGAGGCACTCAGCGACGCCTTAGCCGAGTTGTTACCGGAAGCCGAATCCAGGGCGATTTCGCAATTATTGGAAGAAAAAGACGCGGGTCAGCAACTGGGGAATCTTTATCGGGATGTCGGGCGACGTTATATTTTAGCCTTTTCGATTATGGCAGCAACCCTGGCGGCTGTACCGTTACCTTTTGCCACAATGCCCGTTTTAACGGCGCTACAAGTCTCGCTGGTTGGGTTGTTGGGAAAATTGTATGGACAGACGCTGACGCCTTCTCAAGCTGGGGGAGTCGTGAGTGCGATCGCGGGAGGATTTGTCGCCCAAGCTGTGGGACGAGAATTAATCAAATTTTTGCCCGGTTTAGGGAGTGCGATCGCGGCGTCTTGGGCGGCGGCGTATACCTGGGCGTTGGGTGAGGGGGCTTGTGTTTATTTTGGGGATTTAATGGGCGGGAAAAAACCCGATCCCCAGAAGATTCAATCGGTGATGCAAGAAGCATTTCAGTCGGCTAAAGAACGATTTAAGGGTATAAAGTAGACCCGAAAACCAGCCCGGAGTTCAAACTCCGGGCTAATAGCCCAAGTCCATTAAAATGGACTAAAATTCTTATCCAGTCGTCTTTAGACGACTTTAGCTTTCAGCCGTGGGTTTCAACCCAAGGCGGTTGGTGAGACTATTGTCAAATAAAAATAAGGAAACATATTAATCAAGGGTATTCAGATGGCAACCATCACACTTGAGCTTACGCCAGAACTCGAACAACAGTTACGGGATGAGGCTGCCCAACAAGGTCTTGATCCCAATCATTACATTGTGAATGCATTGAAAGAGCGCTTGCGCCCAATTCCGCATCCTATTTCCCGCCTGTCAAAGGCTGAAGCTGACTTATTGCAAAACATTAATCTGGGTTTACCACCACAAAGATGGGAACAGTATCATGCCCTGCTGGCTAAACGCCGTGCTGAAATCTTAACACCTGAGGAACAGGTAACATTAATTGAGATCTCCGACCAAATTGAACAAGCCAATGCTTGTCGAATTCAGTATTTAATTGAACTGGCAAGTTTGCGAAACACCTCATTGGAGACACTCATGCAGGAATTAGGCATTAAAGCCCCTGCCTATGTCTGAGCCAAAGTTAACAGCGAAACAGAAGGAAGCTGTTGCACATTTTCTCAAGTTAGGGGAGTCGTGAGTGCGATCGCGGGAGGATTTGTCGCCCAAGCTGTGGGACGAGAATTAATCAAATTTTTGCCCGGTTTAGGGAGTGCGATCGCGGCGTCTTGGGCGGCGGCGTATACGTGGGCGTTGGGTGAGGGGGCTTGTGTTTATTTTGGGGATTTAATGGGTGGGAAAAAACCCGATCCCCAGAAAATTCAATCGGTGATGCAAGAAGCGTTTCAGTCGGCTAAAGAACGATTTAAGGGTATAAAGTAGACCCGAAAACCAGCCCGGAGTTCAAACTCCGGGCTAATAGCCCAAGTCCATTAAAATGGACTAAAATTCTTATCCAGTCGTCTTAGACTTTAGTTTCATACTAAATCCGGGTGTCCCTACCCCCGTTATAACCCAGTCCGCGTAGGCGGCCTACCCTTCGGGAAGGCTTTGCCTATGTTTGTGTAGCAGCGATTTCAATCGCCGTGGCAAAAAGAGGGTAACTTAACGACTTTTCTCAATACCCTCACAGAGTTTGCGATCGCTCTCACTCACATTTGGATTAGTCTTCAAATAGTCTCGCAGCCAATTACAACCACGTACTATTAAATTATCTAACGACTCCAACTTCCATAGTTTTACCGTATGGTCATGACTAGCAGAAGCAATCCTCTGTCCATCCGGACTAAAGCTAGCACTTGCGACTCCTCCACTATGTCCTTGGAATGTTTGTACGAGAGTGCCATCTATTCTCCACAGTTTCACTGTACCGTCAAAGCTAGCGGAGATAATCATTTGTCCATCTGGACTAAAGCTGACACTGTAAACCGACTCATTTTGTCTGGTGAATGTTCGTTCTAATGAACCATCAATACGCCATAACTTTACCGTGCAGTCATAGCTAGCCGAAGCAATCATCTGCCCATCTGGACTGAAGCTGACACAAAAGACTGAACTGTTATGACCATAAAATGTTCGTTCTAAAGAACCATCAATACGCCACAGTTTGACTGTATTGTCACAGCTAGCCGAAGCAATCATTTGTCCATCCGGGCTGAAGCTAACACTATTAACTCCGCTTCTATGTCCCTTCATTGTGTGCAATAGAGTACCATTGGTTGTCCAAAGTTTTACTGTGTAGTCACGGCTAGCCGAGGTAATCATTTGTCCATCCGGACTAAAGCTATTACTATTAACTCCACCGCTATGTCCCTTTAGGATTTGCAATAGAGTACCATCAATTCTCCAAAGTTTTATTGTATAATCTTCGCTAGCCGAAGCAATTATTTGCCCATCCGGGCTGAAACTGACATTAGTGACTCCGCTACTATGCGCTGGGTAGGTTTGCACTAATGCACCACTCAGATTAATTAGTTTTACTGTACCGTCTTCGCTAGCCGAAGCAATTATTTGTCCATCTGGACTAAAACTGACACTGGTTACTCTTCCAGTATGTTCCTGAAATGTTTTTACTAATGTATTCCGACTAATACGCAACATTTTAACTGCATGGTTATCGGCGGAGGCAATCATCTGCTCATCCGGACTGAAACTGACACTATAGAGTTCATTGCTATCTCCCTGAAAAGTTTGCAATTCCATAGCATTTAGATTCCAGAGTTTCACAGTCCCATCCTCACTAGCTGATGCAATCATTTGCCCATGTGGACTAAAGCTGGTACTACGGACGGAATTCTTATGTCCCCGGCATTTTTTTATTAATGAACCATCGAGACTCCAAATTTTTACTGTACCACTATTTTCGGCAGAGGCAATCATTTGACCATCCGGACTGAAGCTAACACTGAAAACCAAACGGCGATAGCTATTGTCAGTTGAATTAGTTGAATCTAACGTAGTGCTAGGTTCTGAGTTATTGGGGCAGGTTCCTACTAATGAACCATCAATATTCCAAAGTTTCACAGTTTTATCAAGGCTGGCGGAAGCAATTATCCGTCCATCCGGACTGAAACTAACACTTGTCACGACATTACTATGTCCCTGAAATGTTTGATCTAGAGTGCCATCTATTTTCCAAAGTTTTAATGTACCGTCTCCACCTCCAGAGACAATCCTTTGTCCATCCGGACTGAAGCTAATGGTTTGAACCCCCTTATGATGTCCCGGAAATTTTTGTTTTAGAGTGCCATCAGTGTTCCATAGCTTGATATTTGGATCATTGCTACCAGCCGAAGCAATCATTTGACCATTTGGACTAAAGGTGGCACTTTTAACGCCGCTGGGATGAGCGATAAATGTCTGTACTAGAGTACCATCCGCTTTCCACAGTTTTACTGTACCATCAAGGCTAGCGGAGACAATCATTTGACCATCGGGACTGAAGTTAACACTATAAACTAAACCATTATGCCCCTCCAAGCGATTGTACTCATGTATTTGTTGGATGATTTGATATAAACGACTCAATGTCAAAGCTTGTTCCTCTGATGACACCAAATCGGCTATCTCTTGTAATTTTTTACCCGCTTTGACAAGAGCCAATAAAGTTCCTAGCTGATCATGAGATGACCAGAGTAGCTGAGATAAGGAATTTAATGCTTCATATTCTGCCAGTTTTGCCCGTTGACGTTCCTGTTGTTCTTTATGTAATGCCGCTTCTTTCTCTTTTAGTGCTTGCCTTAATTGAGCTTCGGTTAACTTCTGCTTTTCCCTTGCTTCTGCCAATTCCACTAATAATCCGAGTTGTTGCTGCTGACGAATAAACGCGGCTAGATAATCATGAACTAATTGATAGCGATCCGCCGGAATCTCTGGTAATAGAAACACTAATCCCGATTCAACAAAAATCCTGAGTACCAAATCTAATTTACTCGCGTCTGCCGTTAACTCATCAACTAACTCCTTTAAATCCCGTTCTAATTCAGCGCGAGTCTTTAGCGGGCGAGTTCCCTTTTCATCCGTCAGTAAATACAGCACTAATTCCGCTGCTTGTCGATTCTCAATACCACAATCCTCAATCACAGCTTCGACATAGTGCTTGACTAATTCCCCTTTCGTTCCTACCTCTCGATAGTCAGCCAAAGTTTTAATGTTTTCCGCTTGCAGTTGCGCCCCAACAATCTGTAACTCAATGGGTAATATTTCCCCCGTTTGACCCGCTAAATCCTTGACCAGTTGATCAATTAAGGCAGGTTCTAGGTAAAAGCGCGATCGCGTGGTTAAATCTTCTATAATTGATCGAGCATCTGCGGGTGAAAAATTCCCTAATCCATATAGCACATTTTTACCTAAAATGTCATGACCAATGACGTTCATGCTATCGAGGCGATTGCACTCCAAAAGATAATGCAGGTAATCCTCCCGCAGCGATAGAATTACTTTAACTGATAAAATATTTAGACAGTCTCCTAAAAAGTCCCAAAAAGGTCGCCGTTGCGCTAAATTGGGATAAACAAAGAAGAATTCTTCAAACTGGTCAAAAATTAGCACCGTCCTGATATTGTGCTGTTCATTTTGCCGTAATTGTTCCAGTATTTTGGCGTAGGACGGGTTTTGGAAGGAGGTTGGTGTTTTTCTGGAGATGTTATTGTCTACATCCTGAAAAGGTGAGGGCGGGTTTTGTTGAGAGGTTAGTGGTTTTCTAGAAAGGTTATCGTCTAAACCCGCCTCTACAGGATTATTTGCCGTTTTTCCTTCCTCTAACTCATCCGTTACGAAATTTGTTGCTAATTGCTTGCTCAAGTCCTCTAGCCAATTGGTATAAACTCGGATTAAAAGAGGTAAATTATTTTGAATACCAATAACTCTGTGCTTCAACGCTGGTATTAATCCCGCATTCACGAGGGAACTTTTGCCCACACCAGATAGTCCATGAATCACGATTAGCTTACAGTCATTCCGTCCAATTCGTTCCAATAATCGCTCTAAATCCCGCTGTCGCCCTGATGCGATAATTTCCGGTGCAACTGTTTCTTGATTATCGGTTTTGGCTGACGCTTCTTGTCGGTGTGGTTGTAGTCTTCCCGCACCAATAAAGGCGCAAATACTATATTGTTGTTCAATAGAACGCCGTAGTTGCTTTATAGCAAAAGCTTCTAAATAGTGCTTTTCTTCAAAGTAAAGATCGCGTAATTCGGCTAAAATTCGGATATAAACTAAAGGATGTCCTTTATCACCTAAATCTCTGGCTTGCACCAAATGCGCGATCGCGTCCTGTTTATTCCCTAACTGGCGTTCCGCTTGGGCTAGAAATAGCAAGTTTAATCCCTGAAACCATCGCTTCTGTTCGGGGAGTTGGGCTAAAATATCCTCAGCTTGTTGTGCGGCTTGACGACTATCTTCCCAGCGTTGTTGTTGTAAGGTGACTTCGGCTAAAAAGCTATAATCTTGGGCTAATCTACTGATACTGCTATACCGTTGATGCAACGATAACGCCTTTTGTACCACTTGTTCTAATTCATCCCAAGATTGCATCCGTTGCAAAACTCGTTCGAGTTGGGTAATGCATTTTGCCACTAAATCGGGACGATTTTCTCGTTCAAATAGTTCTAGACATTGCTGTAAAGGGATCTTGGCGGTTTGCCAATTTGCTTGGCGGTGTTTTTTGCGGTTAACGGTGTGATAGTGGTAGAGTCCAATTTGAAATAATACTAACCCTACTTTTAAGGTAAAACCCGCCCCGCCATCGGTTTGTTGTTGCCAAAATTCTAGGCTTTTTTGAAGATAATCTAAGGCTTCTGGACTATCCCCCGCATTTATTCCTCGTAGAAATGCTAAATCGGCTGCAAACTGGGGGGTTAACTCGATCTCGCGCTGGGATAATTCTTTTAAGGCTAACTCGAATTCTGAACGAGTTAAGTAACCGAGGTCTAAATTTTTGGTTAACTGAGATAAAGATTGAGGGGAATTGACGGCTAAAGCTTTAGAAAATAGGGACTTTACAGCCTGCTGGAGACTATTAATTAACTCATCCGTTGGTATCGCAAACGCGGTTGTTGTTGCCCAACTCTCGAAATCTGGTGCAATTCTCATTAGTCGAATATAAACCAGATCATTCATCCATAGGATAAAAGGAAAGGGGAAATTCTTGCGAAACTCCTCCCGCACCTGATTCATCGCCGCGAACATATCGTCCAGATTGTCTAAAGTGGCAAAGCCAGATACCATAAGGGCAGAAGGCATCTCCTGTCCGAGTTGCGATCGCACGGTGCTAAATAGGGTTTTGTCGTCTGGCTTCAGGTGAATAAGTCGGATGTCGAAGGTGCATTCGTCTTGCAGTTGCTGGATCAGGCGTTGTTGCAAATACCCATAGTTACAACGCGCCAACATCAGGCAAAACTGTCCCTGACAGGCTTCCATTGCCCAGGCTAATTCATCTAAAGACTCCTGATTGGCTAGAGTAAAATCGTTCAAGTCTTCACTCCTACATCATGTATTTATTGTAGTGAGTTCAGGGAAAAAGGAGCAAAAAATCTGACCACTTATTCTCATTGAAGCTAACTATCCCCGAATTAGCCTGTGTGGACACTTTGTCAATATCCAAAACTTACAACTTAAGAATTGGTTAGTCCCTTAAACGATAGGAAAAGGCAGAATGTCGGGAGGGCAAGACTGATAAACCTGGAAACGCTTCTATTATCGTTGGTGACTCTGAACTCCCTTACGGTAATACCATGGAGGTTTATGTTCAACTCATCGGTCGTGAAGATTTGGGCAATAACCCCATACACTAGAACTATCCACCAAGCTCCTAACCTGCCATGTCCAAGTTAGTCTGCTCTCGTTGGGTTACTCTACCCTTCGGGTTCTCCTCCGGAGTACGAGAAGGCGAGAGCCTACGTTCCTCAACCCAACCTACAAAGGTGACATGCTCCCAAAGTCACGCGCCTCACCTTGGTCGAAGGTTGGTATGACCCGACAGAATATAAGAGGAGCGATCGCATTCACTCTGATTGATTCCCCAACCTTGTGCTAACGGCTCAACAGGTGCTAAACGGCAATGTCATCTAACAACTTAGACCACTACTACAGAATACTGGGACTAGAACCCGGAGCTTCCCTAGAAGACGTGAACCAAGCCTATAAAGACTTGGCATTTATTTGGCACCCGGATCGCGTCCCCGAGGACAATCAGCGCTTGCGCCAGAAAGCTGAAGCCAAACTCAAGGAAATTAACCAAGCGCGAGACGAACTGCGATCGCAAAAACCCAAAACCCCCAAACCCCCATCCTCACCGCCGCGCAAATCGGCGTCTAATACTTATTATTACCGTGCTAAATCGCCCCGACGAGAACCCACTCAATCACGGCGTTACTACCAATCCAGAGAACCGAAGCAACCGCCCTCCTCATCCAGGAACTACTACCAACCCAGAGAACCGAAGCAACCGCCCTCCTCATCTAGGAACTACTACCAACCCAGAGAACCGAAGCAACCGCCCTCCTCATCCAGGAACTACTACCAACCCAGAACGCGATCGCAATCCCAGCGCCCGCGATCGCAGCCTGATCTCAGTGGTAGTAATTTTCAGGGGGTTGATCTGAAAGAAAAAGACTTATCTGGACGTAATCTTAGTAATGCCAATCTCAGTCAAGCTAACCTGACGGACGCATTTTTACATAATGTGAATCTCACAGGTGCGAATTTAGAAGGAGCAAATTTGTTTCGCGCTAACTTATTTCAAGCCTGTTTAGTTCAGGCAAATTTACGGGATGCGAATTTAATTGGTGCGGATTTGAGTGGTGCGGATTTAAGTGGTGCAGATTTACGCGGCGCTAAAGTGGGGACAGGCGACCGATTGTTAGTAAAATTAACAGGGGCTATTTTATCAGGCGCTATTTTACCCGATGGCAGAATTCATGAGTAATCAGACTGAAGAAAATTTGTTTGAGTTCGTCAGCATAAGTTGTGAGGATAATCATTGATTTTCTCCCAAAGTCAACACTCCTGAAGCCATATCCACTAATAACTGCCGATTTCTTAACCACTTACGACCCAGCAAAATATCCGTAACTCCGATAGCTGCATGAACAGGAATATCAAACTCTTGTTTGTCTATGCGAACTTTCCCTAAATAGATGTCAAACTTATCAAAGCTGCGTGCTGTCTGCATTGACTGGTTTGTAACATAAAGCCAACCTAGCTCATCTACATCCTGCTTATCAATTGCCAGCCACTCGGAAAAGCCTGTGTCTAAAATAGCATCGATCTCGAATTCTAATCCTTCAGCCGCAATGATCTCGATTTGAAAAATCAACTCCTCATTATCTCCAAATTTCCCCTCAATCATATTGTGCCGAATACTCCAGTTTTATTCACCTTAAACATAAAGGTTTGGGTGTGAGGATAAGTTTGAAGCACCTTTTGCAGGAGTGTAATCTCATTGAAGTCTATAATATAGGTTTCACTATTTGGCTCAATCACGACATACCCATTGTTATACTTACTAAATAGTTCCGGCTTTAATCGGTCAAAAATTAATTGACAACGCTGATACAATTCTTCCTTTTCCGATTTCCAATGGGCTATTTTTTCCGGAGACCATTGAATCTCAGAAAATACTCTGCCTCGACGATGTACTGTAGGATTGGATTTTGATTGAGCCATTCTTGTTTCTCCTGCTTCTAATACTGGATAATTCCATCTCAATTTTACCTCTAAATTGCTAAATTGACTCCACTGTACGGGTGTATCTCGATCCGTTATCTTGGAAAGAAATACATCCGGCGCTTGTCGAGGCGGGTTGACACACCTACCGAGAATGTTGCTGACTTCAGCGTTTGTAGTCAGTGTCTGACTTTAAGGCGAAGACAGCGCCACGACGAACTCCTCCAGAATCTGCCCAGATAGGTTAACCTGTATGCTAGAAGACGGTTCCCGGTACCCACACCTTGAACAGTTAACAATCCTCTGACTGTCAATGTTCGGGTTTTGTCAATCCTTTATCAGGAATGAGTATGAAGTTATCTGAATAGTTTAATTTAGAATGATATATTGGACGTATTTTCAGCCGCCTTTTCCGGCGTATCTATCGGGAGAACGATTTCCAATTGTAGAGACAGAATCCTATCATGGAAAAAGTATTGGCGACGAAACTTTATAATTTTACTGGGCGAAGCATTGGCGGCGAAAATTGAGCGGTAGAACTGAAAAATAGGGGTGCGAAGGTTTCGCCCCTACGAATGTATGAATGTACAAATGTATGACTGTATGACTTTTACAAACCAGGGTTTACTATGACTAAGGCATCATCACCAACATCTAGACGTACTAACCGACGCGGGGAAACCGATTGGCGACTTTTCCGGAGATTGGTTCCTTACGCGCTGACTAAAAAGCGCCTACTGATTACAGCGATTATTTTACTCGTTCCCGTATCCATTCTAGGCGCTATTCAACCCTTAATTATTGGGCAAGCGGTTTCCTTGATTCGTCAAGAAGAAACCTGGTGGTTTCTGGATAATCGTTCTTTATCAGAAGGCATTAATATTCTGGCAACTCTGTTGTTACTGAGTATCATTATCCGATTATCCTGTAGCATTTTTCAGAAATTCCTGGAAGAAAACTTAGGTCAGCAAATTACCGCCGGGATTCGCAATGATTTGTTCGACCATATTACCTCCCTGGCGGTGCGATTTTTTGACCGAACCCCGGTGGGAAAACTGATTACCCGGATCACCAGCGATGTAGAAGCATTAGGATTAGTCTTTTCCAGTGGTGCCATTGGCATTCTCAATGATATTTTCACAATGCTGGTTATTGCCATTTTTATGTTTTCCCTACAATGGCAATTGGCGTTAATTCTGATCTTAATGCTATTTCCAGTTACCGGACTGATCATCTACTTTCAGCGACAATATCGAAAAGCGAATTATATAGCCAGAGAAGAACTCTCCACACTCAACTCAATGCTGCAAGAAAATATCGCTGGAATTAATATTGTTCAACTATTTCGCCGGGAACAAGTGAATGCTGAAATGTTTCGGGAGGTGAACCAGCGCTATGTGGCGGAAGTCGATAAAACCATCTTTCACGATTCTGCTGTATCCGCCACATTAGAGTGGATTTCTTTAGTGGCGATCGCGGCTGTATTATGGTTAGGTGGTTGGTTAATTCTGCAAGATAATCTCAGTTTTGGGGTCTTATCTGCCTTTATTCTCTACGCCCAGCGTTTGTTTAATCCGCTGCGTCAGTTTGCTGACAAGTTTACCATGTTCCAAGCTGGATTCACGGCACTTGAACGGGTGAGTGATATTATGCATGAGCCGATTGAAATTCGTGATCCAGAGTTATCCCAGGCGGCGTTAGTTTCAGAACAATCGAGAACCAATGGTAAGGGAGAAATAACAGCGCATAGAGGTGAAATTCGCTTTGAAGATGTCTGGTTTGCCTATAAAGAAGATGACTATGTTCTCAAGGACTTAGATTTTACCATTCGCCCTGGAGAAAAAGTGGCGTTAGTGGGTCCCACAGGTGCGGGAAAGAGTTCGATTATTCGCTTGTTGTGTCGCCTCTATGAACCCACAAAGGGACGAATCTTAGTGGATGGAATTGATATTCGAGATTTGCCACAAGCTGAATTACGGCGTCAGATGGCGGTTATTCTGCAAGAGGGATTTTTGTTTGCTGGGGATGTTAAAAGTAATATTACCTTGGGCGAAGACTACTCGATTGAACAAGTGAAAGCGGCGGCGGAATCCACAAATGTTGATCAATTTATTGAACAACTTCCTCAAGGCTATGATACCCAACTCCGGGAGAGGGGAACCAACCTTTCTGGGGGTCAAAAGCAGTTATTGGCATTTGCCCGGGCGGCGATTCGTGATCCGCAAATTTTGGTGTTAGATGAAGCGACGGCGAGTTTAGATGTGGGAACCGAAGCGTTAATTCAACAAGCCCTTGATCATTTATTGGAAAAACGCACGGCAATTATTATCGCCCACCGTCTTTCAACCATTCGCAATGTAAACCGAATTTTGGTGCTTAAACGGGGTGAGTTGGTAGAATCTGGTTCTCATGAACACCTGTTGCAACAGAATGGTTTGTATGCGGCTTTATATAAGTTGCAGATGTTGGGAAGTTAGGAGATTCGTCATTTGTCATTTGTCATTTGTCTCAAATCGAAACGACAAGAGGGCGGGTTTTGTTGATAAGTTATCGGTATACCCATCAATTAAACGGCTAAACCTGCCCCTACAATAAGGTATAACTTTTACCTCCTGCCTTCTACCAGTTTCTTCTTCTTGCTCATATTGACAAAGATGAATAAGTATGTATAAAACGCTAAAAAGAATCGGTGCGATCGCGTCGATTACCTTCCTCACCATCGCCCTCGGATGTTCTCCGTCAGAAGAAAATCCTGAGACGATTGAAAGCCGCGATCGCACGTCTGAGGAAACGACTGAATCTCCTGCAACCAAGCCCATTTCAGCACCAACCCATTCGGTAGGTGAAGTCATTTCCATCAGTCAAAACAATCTCAATCTCCAATTTACCGTTAACAGCACTAGGGTGCATCCCGGAAAAGGTGTGATTCAACCCAATAAAGGAAATCAGTGGGTGGTAGTCGATACAACAATTGTTAATCAAGGACAACAATCACAAACCTTTTCCGTCGTTTCCTTTGAAATCATTGATAGCAACAATAACACCTACGAAGTGGCGCTTTTAGCCAGTGCATTAGATGATATTGAAACACCGACAGGTGAAATTAGTCCCGGCGATCAACGAGAGGGACAGCTTGTGTTTGAAGTTCCTGAAGATACGACTAATTTGAAACTGTTATTTCAGCCGAATCCGATTGAGTGTGAAGAAAAATCAACAGCAGCCAAAGGATTAGATTGTCAACCCATTGTTGTTAAACTATAACCAATCACCCATCACCCATCAACCCTATGGAAACCGCCAATCCGATATTCCGTCATCAAATCTCCGCTGATGTAATTGCCTTAGACAAACAGGGACGAGTTATTCTAGTTGCTGATGTCAGAGGTAGCCGTGTGGTTAAGCTTACCCTCTCTCAATTTACCTCCTACCTAAAAGCCACACAAACCGTGGTTCCATTCGCGATGCTAGTTGACCCCGAAACGATTCAAATTGTTCAATGGGATGGCGTCAATTGGTCTGAGGCTATCTGTTCCCTAAAAACAACAAATATAGTAAACTACTATGATCCAAGCTGTGACAATCAAACCATTGATGGAGATTATCTAGAAGCATTAATTGAGTCTTGGCTGCGAGACTTAGCCTATCACTGGAAGTCCGTCACACCGCCAGCAACTAAGGAGTTAGCGGCTATTGGTTTGTTGCAGCAGCTAGAAGATGGAAGCACCAAAAGTGACGTGGAGATTGCGGGTGATACTTTACTTGGAGACTAATTTTTTGATGAGTATTTGTACTGGGCGTGATCCGCAAGCCAATACTCTGTTAGAGAGTACCTTACCATCGGTACAATTCGCCCTGCCAAGTATTTGCGTGATGGAAGCATTATCAGCCTTGGAAAATGAGCTAAAGTATCGCAGACGTTTTGAAAATGAGTTAAATTTACAAATTAGTCAAGTACGGCGAGATCAAACATTATTTTAGTAGCACTCAAGTCTTACTTAATTGGCTACAGTCCCAGCAATCTGAATAAGCAACAGAAATGATCGTTCGTAGTTGCGCTTTAGCGCCATCAACGCTTGCATCACACCCTTTAAATCAATTACAAAGTTGATTAACTAAATCACCCCATCCTGATAAGTCCAATTTTTGCACAACTCAGCGTTTCTTTATGTTAATTTAATCAATGGCGAATCAAGTAGAGACTTGGGACGAAGTAAGATATAATAAATTCAACCATCATCCCGTTATCAACAAATAGAGCAATCATGTGCATTCCCTAGAAATCAAGGCTCAACTCAAATCCCTAATGAAAGAGGCATCATCAATAGAACCCTGTTTAGCAAAACGGTTAGATGAGATCAACCGCTGGGTGAAAGACATAAAACCAGGTTCACTTACTGCCAAAAAATTTGTCATGGCGTTTTTGTTAGAGGTGATTCGAGATGCTGACGTTTGGCTTAAGCTTAAAGGCTTATCCTCTCCAGAATTGCAGAAGTCTGCCTTTGAGCAAATGACACCCACGGAACAATATTGGTATGGTTATCTTTTTCCCCAATGGCTAAATAGCAGTGATCCAAAGTTTTACATTTGGAAACAAAAGTTGATGTCAAGTGAGTTCAGTCCAGCAGACGATGATATTCTTAAATCTATAGTTCAAACTATAGAGAGTCGAGGGGGTACAGTTTGGCGATGCTATATCGCCGATTTTTCTATGGCAACCGATTTGATTGTTAGTTATCGTCAAAGAAAACCACTTTGCCTTCAGGTGACTAGCGTGAGTAATAACTATTCTCAAAAAAAATATGAAAATTGGCAAAATACGCTACAAATGTGGGTAATCGATAGAGGGCTTTTCCTAAGTTATAACCCTGGAAAACCCGATTTTTTGGAGCAGTTAGTAACAATAACACTTCATAACAGTGACTTTCTTCCCCTGGGACGTTATCTCCAATTTCCCTAACGGGGCAAATTGGTTCTGACGACCGAATTTTTTTAGCACAAACGGAATTTCCTATCTAACTTATGGTCACCAAACAACAAAATTACAGTCATGATGACTTAGGCGCTTTTTCTGAAGCGCTGGAAAAATCCCGGAAAATGCAGCAGGATTGGCTGACTCATGGACTTGATTTTGTGAATTTATATATTGAGGATATCGAGGGAGATTGGTTAGACAGATGGGATGATGATGAAACAACGATAGAGAGTTCTGTCACCTTAACATCAGATCAGACATTTATTGATACCTCAATTGTCGAATTTATCGGTGCTTTTTTGGCGAGTGATTATCCCGCCGCAGTTTGGGCGCGAGACAGTGATCATCCCTTAGCGATGCGAGTGCAGCAGCAAATGGAAACTGAGGGATTAGCTCAAATTATTGCCCAGTTGGAAGAGTGTTTGAGTATTGCTGATGAATCGGATAGGCTGCATGAAGCGATCGCGATTTTGGCAGGTGGGGTTGCGGTTGGAGAGATGACCCGCGATTCGGGTGATGAAGAGGATGAGTTTAAGTTATTTGATTTAGCTGAAAGTTTGTTGGAGAAATTAGCAGAACTTAAGGAAAGAGAATGGAGGATTATGGAAAATTGAGGTGAATAAGTAAGGGCGCACGTCGGGAAAAGGGCGCACGTCGGGAAAAGGGCGCACGTCGGGAAAAGGGCGCACGTCGGTGCGCCCCTACGAATATTAAGGAGGATAGTGTGCTCAACGCCTAACGGCATCAAAGGTAATAGCACTCAGGAAACTGATTCAAGTACCACTGGACAACGGTGCTCAACGCCTAACGGCATCAAAGGTAATAGCACATTAAGTTGCTGGCTGCTTTCTTCATGCTGATTGATGTGCTCAACGCCTAACGGCATCAAAGGTAATAGCACAATTAAAGCGAGGATACTTACAAAAGTACTTATCGTGCTCAACGCCTAACGGCATCAAAGGTAATAGCACCTTAGACAAAAATGCTATAAATCAGCCAAAATATCCTGTGCTCAACGCCTAACGGCATCAAAGGTAATAGCACCGCGATCGCGCGAACCCTTAAATCATAATGGCTGCCAATCGGTTTTGCAAGCATCTCCCTAATCCAACTCTCCTCACGCCAAAATTGACTCAAATTTGGCTAATTTTGCCAAAACCCAAAACGCTATAACCCTTACCCTGAGAGGAATTCCAGCATTTTGCAAGCATCTCCCCCACCCTTGAACTAGCCGCAAACCCAAGCCCTGTCTGGATTTGCACCCTATTCCCCAGCCTTCAAACCCTCAACAGACACAGATGCTTGCAAATTACTCCACCCGAATCTCTATCCACGCATTATCCGGCGGTTGACACCATTCACGGGGAGGAAGTAACTGAAATCGTTGCCAACGGGTTCCTTTTGAACCAACGTGATCCACCCAATAGGGTAATGTTAACAAACCATCCTCCTGCTGCACTAACCAGCGTAGGGATTCACCCCGATAGTCTTCCGGTAACAAATTAATCGCATTGACTAAATCCCGACTTTCACCCAAACTTAACCCACCAAATCGATCCACCGTTTCTGGATTCGCGATCGCCTCGGTTAATCGTTGGCATAATGTTGGTTGGGCGTTGTCGTTTCCAGAGGCTACCCAGACGATAAACTGAATATCACTGAGTAACTCTTGATAATCAGGACGGGCATTCGTGGGATCAAAGATTTGCTTCTTTTTGAATCGGCGAAAGGTGCGGAGGATGGTGGATTTTTCCGGCTCATTTAATAGTGCGATCGCTAACTTAGTCCCACAATACCGATATCGATCCATTTCTCCCACCATGGATAAAAGCATACCATAAACCGTAGCTGGAGGCGGAACCGGATAAGTTTGGGCATATTCCCTGGCGCGGGAGACACGGAAACAGGCGATGGGAACCTCAACTTTGAGGGCGGTAATCATGATACTCCCTCCAATTGCGGTAACTGTAAATCATCAGCAATCCGTTGTTTTAGCGTCGAAAGTGCTACTTTTGTCCCCGCTAGCACATTAGCACCTAATTCCTCCAAGCGATCGCCCTCTGGGGTTTTGGCAATTGCACCGGCTACCCAAAGTTCCGTTGCTTCAATGTCTCCCACTTCCACACGATGGATTAAACTGGGCAAAGATATCTCCCCATCTTCATTTTCCTGGAAACAATAGAGAATCCGAGGCGAGAAATCCTGTGTCCACCGCAAGACTAAACTTTCTGGCGAAAAATCATAGAGAAAACGGGCGTGGTTTCCGGCGACTTCTCCTAGGGATACTAACCCGTCTAACACTGGAATGATCCGAGATGTCTCTTTCAATCGATTAGGGGTTAAAGCGAACCCATATTGATAGCGCGTGGCGTGAACTTCTGTGCCATAAAGAGAGGTTCTCCCCTTTTGTCCACTGGCGGAATTAAAGGTAATATCTCCCGCATAAGGAATCGTGGAAACAGCGCGAGTGACTTCTAAGACTCCCCGCCTTGCTAAATTAGTCCCTTTGGCTTTCTTCCCTTTCCCTTTTTTCTCTTCGTCACTAAATTCTTGTTTCGCCCCTTCCGCTTTCATGTAACCGAGGACATCATCATCAATGTAGGTGGTTTCATCAAAACTCCCCTGTAAAACATTATCATTTTTCTGATCATCCCAACAGCGATTTACCGCATAGTCACCCCCAGCAGTTTGCCAATAGTATCGTAGCGCCCAGCGGATGGCTTCAGCGGATACGGTGGTGTGAACCTCTCCTTTCCAGAGGAGTTTTTGCAGGGTGGTAATATTGCCTTCATTTTCGCCACGGTTATTGGCGGCGGTGCCGTAGCTAGTTAAGATATTGCCAAATAAATGAAAGGTCATGATTTGTTCTCCAAATGGTTGATAATTGATTACTTTGGGGTTGAGATCTGGGCTGTAGGGGCGGGTTTAGGGACTTAATTAAGGGGGTGACTGATAACTGAACAACGAAACCCGCCCTGATTCAATTGATGATTAAAACCCAAAATTATTCGGATTCGGATAAAGATGGTGGCACCAATGCTTCGCCCCTACACGCCCTGACAACATTTACTATTAAAAATCAAATTCCTCCTCTTGACTCTGACTACTGCGCTGATAACTGGCTAAGGCTAATAACGCTAAATCTCGTCCTTTTTTCCAATCCTTTGCCCCCAGAATCAAATCCATAAACTCTTCCCAATTTTCCTCCAGGGTGGGCATAAATTGCGCCCTCGACAAGTAATCGGTAATAAACTCCCGAAACGCCACAGCGGTTTTACACCGTGCTAATCCGGTGCGAAATTTGGTATCCTCCCGTTCATAATTCGGCTCTTCCTTCTTCTCTTTTGCTCGTTTATAAAGTTGTTTATGGTTATAGGCGATCGCTTCATGACAAGCCTTGACAAATAGCTTCTCACTTTCTCGATCCCATTCCACTTCTTGAACCATCTGATTTAGTCCTCCGCGTTCATAGGTCAATTTTTGAAATAACTCGTTACTTGTGGCATTATCTGCCAAACCTGCATACCAATGTTTACCCCTGGCTAAGTTTTCTGCAATTAACTCCCTGGCAAAACTACAGGAAATAAACAACCCTTCTTTCCCCGCCACATCACGGGTACTTAAATAATTATCGCAAACCTGATAATTCCGCTCAATTCGTTCATTTGCCTCCACTAAATACAAATCCGTGCGCGTTTTTTGTTGACTTGCCCAAGGAACTGTTCCTAATGTAATCACCTGACAGCGTTGTAAGGGACGTTCTGCCAAAATATCCTTAGTAATATAAGTCAAAAATTTTAACCCCGCATCCCCTAACCCAGAGGCAAAAAAGTCCTTGTATCCCTCCTCGCGCCATTTCCGATGACGCCGCCAATTGGCATAAGCGGCTAAGTCGGTAATTTCGGGAATTACTAAAGCATATTCTGCCCGTTTATCCCGTAATTTAGACCGAATCGAATAGTAACAACAGGCTACGGCGGCAAATAATAAAACGAATACGGCGTCTGGTGGTTCTTCAAAGCTGGTACTGGAACTAAAGGCAATATGTCGTACTACTGTCCCCGGATTTAACCATCCCGGTACTTTAATCGGTTTGGTGAGGAATTTTCCCTGCTTGTCACACAGTATTTTTGCCTGTTGATAGATGTATCCAGAGAGATGTTTATATCGCGCCACTAATTCGGGTTTACCTTCTTCAATCACAAAGGATTTAGAGACAAGTCCTGTAGATGTATGGGTTTTATTATGTTGTAAAAATGTTCCCAGGATACCTTGGTGCAGGATTAACTGAGATTGAATGTCCATTGTCTTCGAGACTAATCCTCTTAAAGATATCCGTCCATCGTCTAATTGAAAGGATTCGTTTAATAGCCAATTTAAGACTTGAAAATCCTCTCCCTCCCACTGTAAACTCACCTGACGCTGTGTTAGTTCCCAGGTAATATAACCCGGGCGATCGCGAATATTTGTTTCGGCTTCAAGTTGCTTTAAACTCATCCATAACCCAGCTAATCCGGCGCGATGGAGTAAAGTAAAGTGAGGATTATTTAATTTTAAAGTTAATTGGGTTGACATAAACGTTTAATCGACCTATTAGTTATGAATTTACCTTTGATTAATCCGGATTGTCGGGGCGGGTTTAGGGACAATTGTCGGGGCGGGTTTAGGGAATCAATTGTCGGGGCGGGTTTAGGGAATCTGTAGGGGCGGGTTTAGGGACTAAATTCAGATATTCACCGATAAATGAACAACAAAACCCGCCCTCCTCACCGATAAATGAACAACAAAACCCGCCCTGATTCAAATTATTGGCGTTTCCTTGAGTTTTTCGGGCGCAAGGATAGCGCCCCTACAAATCATTTTGCCCCTGTTTCTGAACTGTATTCCACTTGATCAGGGGGTGCGATGGGATAATATCCATTCCGCCGCCACTTCTCAAACCCAGGGATAATCCGAATTGGAATTGTCCACCGTTGACGTTCTTTTTTAAAGGATTTATCCTGACGTTGATTGGCGGCATTTTTAATATTAACTAAATCTTCCTCTAGTAAAACCGTAATCGTATAGCCCGGTTCCCGTAGAAAATTAGGACGGGTACACCAACATCCCTCTAACCATTCCGATTGACTTGGCTGTTGTTCTGGAGTAGACATTTGGGCGACAATCGTGGCTAAATCTTGCTGGGAAATCACTTTTTCGGCTAGTTTATTAACCAACTGCTGTCCCGTTTCTAATTCGTCTTGGGAATAAGGACGTGAATCATCCCAGGGGTAAACTAAGGCTGGGGTAATTTGACCCGACGCCAGTTTTACCCGATAGTTTGCTGTAGTAATCACCCGCCGATTTAATCGCCCTAATCGCTGAATTAACGCCGATGCTGGGGCGATGGGCGTGACTAATAAATCCGCACTCAAATCTAAGGACATTTCACAAACTTGAGTGGTAATTGCTAACACCGCCCCGTCACGTTCAAAGGCGTTGATCACGGCTTTATGTTTCTCCAATCGGTCAAAATAGCGATAGCGACTGTGATAAATTAATATAGGGATTGAATCCGGAAGCTGTTTTTTTGCCTCTAGATACAGTTCCCGACAGGTGTTAACCGAATTTGTCACCCATAACACTTTATTCTGGTGTTGACGAGTTAAGGTTTCTCGCACCTTCTGCCAAGCGTTATCGGCTGATGGGATAGACTCAATCTGATATCGCGGTAAAACTTCTAAATTTTTCGGACCTTCAATAATCTGAGTCGCTTCTCCTAATTCGCCAACTACTCCTTGAATTGCCTGAATCTGTTCTGGTGTAAAACTGGCACTCATCAACAGAATGGGTGCGCCGCGAAAGGTGTCTATAAATCGCAATAAAGCCCCAAATAAGCGGTTATCATAAGCATGAACCTCATCAAACACAAAAGCCCCTTGAGCGATCGCACTCCAGGAATACAGCGATCGCCGATTATTTTGCATTAGCCCCAAAACCGTATCTACGGTGCAAACAATCAACTTTTGTCTCCAAGCGGTGAGGGCGGCTAAGCGATCCTCAATCCCTTCATCTTCATCCCCAGAAAACAAGATCTCTCGGTCTAAATCAGCGCGAGAATGCATTAAATCGGCTTCAATTTTTGTCTCATGGGCGTAATCAATAAACCCCTGAGTCGCGGTTCCCGTCGTCGGATAGCCAAAAAATAACTTGCGATCGCCTGCCCATTTTTTTGCCCACGCATACGCCCCAACGGTTTTTCCCGTACCACACCCGGCTTTAACTAAAGTAATTCGATGGGGAGTCGCGGCAATTTTCTGTTGAAACGGGCGTAATTTTTTCCCTTGCAGTCGTTGTTGGAGAACCTGATCTAAGTCGTTTTCAGATAGGGTAATCGATAAAACGTTCTCAATCCAATCCTTAATATTCTCGTCCACAACAGGTAAAGCCGAACCCGCTAAATCCGCCGCGATTACCGTAGCTTTCACCGCCGCAATAAATCTCAGTCGCCTAGTATCGTTTTCAGCGATAATCTGCTGTTCAATCTGGTCAAATTCCTGATATAATTCTTTTAATTCTCGTTCTAGTTCTTCCTTCTGCCAAACTTTTCCAGGAACGGCAGGCAAATTAGCCGGGAGTCCCAATTGCCGACCCATTTTTAACATTTGTTTAAAATCATTGTGGTCGGTATAAATAAATAAACCACTTCCGGTACCACTACGGATTGTCAAGTCCAGGTCAGAACTCATCTTCAAATGATGTCCCATCGCCGCCCAAACAGCTATCACCAGATTAGTATTGGGACATTGTTCTAACCAATGGCGAAATTCAGGAACACGCAAGGCGAGGATACCGCTTAAAACTTCATGGCGAATCATTTGTTTACCCTGATGTTTATTCCATAATTGACGCAGTTGTTTAAGCTTGTCCCGTTTTTTCGGATCTTGGGATTTTTTGGCAGTATGCAGATAAACCATCTCTTGAAAATGCTGATTTGCCTTACCCCAATCATGTAAGTACGCCCCCAATCTCACCGTATTGGTAAATAATTCCACTTCATTCTCATCCAATCCCAGTTGTTGAAAAATCCGTTTATCTAAACGCTGAAGTAATACCTCAGCCCCTCGTTTAACTAAAGCAATATGACCTATAAATCTTGCCGCATTTTGACTCCGAATTGAGTCAGAATCAGAGATAGATTTAGCCAGAAGTCGTTTAAATTTAGACATAATCAACCTAATTTTCGCGGCAGATTCAGCATCCCAAGACGAGAGAACTAACGTTTCAGTGTAATCAGTGTGACTAACCTCTCACCCCCACCCCCATCTCCCCCATAAATCTGTCAAATCAGTGGTTACAAAAACACCCCACAACCCATGTGTCGCCGCCCTCCTAATCCCCACCGTTGCAATGTCAGGGAATCCTCTTCACTAAGATGGCTAACTTCAGTGGTAAATCCAACTACCGTATCCTGCTGAATTTTTATCGCTTTGCGCTTTGGTGTTTGATCCCGATTTAGAGGAATTCGCACCTCTCCCGACACCCCCAACCGATTCAGTTGACGCTGCGCCGCCTGGAGGAAGGATTCGGGTTCGGTATAACCTTTAATCGTCACAATCCGCGATCGCACCCTTGACTTGGCGTTGAGGGGTTCAATCCTGGGAATCCCAATCTGGATGGGATGATTACCAATGTGAACTCGCTTTCCCGCGATCGCATAAACCAAGGGAATCTTGGTAATCGGTAAACGAATCAGCAGGCGCGATCTATCCGTCAGCGCAATCTTCCCTTGGCGATCGGGAATACCGGGAATCGTCAATATCTGAATTTCATTCTGCTGGTGAATCGCCGCACAAAGTTTAGATAAAGCCGAAAACAAGCCAAAGCCGTGATCAGCCGGCAGCATTTGTCCTTGAATACTAAAGCTTAAATTGACAAACAGTTCGATAGGAGACGCACCTGTTTGCCGTTCTACTATTGTCGAATTCATTGTTGAACCTAGTTGAAACCAGGTGTTTTCAGCGCCTGACGGCGATCAGAGGTGGGGATGAATGGCACTCAAATCAGTCGTAGGGTGGGTATTGCCCACCAGCCAAAATTTCAGCACCATCTGGCTTAAGATGTTCTATTCTTACTTACAGGATACATTGGTTTATACACCTCGTCAACAGTAAAAGGAAATTCAAGAAAAACGCCTGACGGCATCTGAGGGAACAAGGACAGCAAGACCCAAGTAAGAATAAATCTCACCGCCCGCTTCACAGCAACTGTCCAACTTACGGGATAGTGCTCAACGCTGCTCTGCTCAACACCTAATGGGTACTCTACTCTACTCTACTCAACGCTTACAGCATCAAAGGTAATGGCACAGCGATCACAGGAACTCTTAAATCATAATAACTGCCAATCGGTTTGGCAAGCCTTTCCCAAACCCATCCTTATAGTAGTGCGAGCATCTTGCTCGCTGCTAACATCTTGCTCGCTGCTACAGCGTTTTCAGACTCAATGTGATACACCATTTCCAAGAGTAGAAAAGCACTCTCTCCTTGTAGGAGAGAGGTTAAAACATGATCAATCAACACCTAATGGCATCCGAGGTAATCTTAAGTGTTGCATCAAACAATCCGATATCCCGCTTGAACCTCAGACCAAGCCTCAGGACGATTATAAGCGCGAAGTCCACTTACACATTGATCGGAAAGACGAATTAGCAATAAACTATCCTCCGCCTTTAATACCCTCTCCAACTCCCATCGCAACTTTTCCCGTCCCCGCAAGGTCAAAAAACAGCGGAAAATAGAGTATTGAATCCGCTCACCGTATCCCTGAAGTAACTTATACGCCTTGCGCCAGCGCTTGGGACAGCGGATATCGTAACAAATTAAGTACCAGTTTTTTTGTTCACCCATATCCCACCTCAACGCACTATTAATTGACCAAATAAACCGCCTTCACCGAACCATTCTTTTTCCAGCAAACGGACTTCAAGTTCCAACAAACGGCGATAGGTGAGAGAATAACCCGTAACAGGATGCTTCCAGGTTTCCTGTTTCCGGCGTTCATATAAACCCACGAACTTTCGTCGTCCCGTATCACTTAACCACACCTGTACTCCTCGCACGTCAAAGTCAGCTTGTACATCCCACTGACCTTTATTAATCGAAGCCATAACCACCATATCCACCAACGGAACTCGGAAAATTTCCATTAAATCCAGTGCCAATGGTGAAGCTTGAGAACGAGGTTGGTGGTAAAATCCCAATGCGGGTTCTAGTCCCACGGTGAGGATGGCATTCATCACATCCTTAATTAATAAGGCATAGCCAAAACTCAACAAAGCATTAAATCGGTCTTTGGGGGGGCGGCGATTGCGATGGTCAAAGCGTAATTCAGGCGGAACTGTGGCGGCAATTAAACAGGGTAACGCGGCAAAATAGGACGCGGCTAAATTCCCTTCCAATCCCAATAACGATTCACGAGATGGGGCAGAAGAGACATTTTTTAGTACCGCTTTCATCTGCGCGATCGCACGTTTTAGTTTAGCCGATTTTCCCTGACTGCCACGCTTTCCCCGCATCAGGAATTTGCGCTGTACTTGACCGCGACAGGTGACTAATTTTCGGGCTAATTCCAGACAAGTATCCGGCTGACTCAAGGCTTGATATTGATGGATGCGCCGCTGAATACTGCCTTGTCGGGTATCAAAACTACCGATATAACGTCCACCCCCAGAAATAAAATGCACACCAATTCCTTGAGTCACACAAAAATGCAGCGCTTGGGTGGAGATTTGGGAGAAACTATGGAGGACGAGTTGTCCCACCTGACGCACGGGAACCGTTTCCACAGGTTGACCCCGGCGGCTGAGTTTCAGTTGTTCCCCGGTACGCCCAACGGCTGTTCCGGGTTCCAAGACATGAATCACCTGGCGTTCATCATCCGGGGGAAAGAGGCGCATCGGTTGCCATTCCCGATTATGGGCGAGTCGGGCTTCTTCGGGTAAACAGACGGGGGAGAGGGAACAACGGACACACATCCTCTCGTTGTCGGTGACGGGGGGACGATGACTGGATTGTCGCAGAATTCGCGCTTGTTGGATAGCATCTCGCACCGTGGCGCGTCCGAGATCATCTAGGGGAACATGAACTAAGACGTTATCGGCGTGGTAACGAATTCGTCCTTCTGAAATTGGGATACCCAAAGCCGATTCAATCAGGTAAGCGTAGGCGAGAATTTGCAGTTTATCACTGTCCCAGGCTTGGGGTTGATTGTTCTCGTCTCGGTAACAGCGTCCGCGTTTATGTTCGTAGGGAATGGTTTGTCCATCGCGGGTGCGGAGGGCGTCCACTCGACCGCGTAATCCGAGTTCTGGGCTTTCTAGGAATAAGTCTTCCCAGTCTTCATCCTCTTGTTTTTCCAGTTCGACATGGAGTCGGCGCCCTGCAAAAACGGCGGCGTCTTGGGTGTAGAGTTCTTCGACTTCTTCTAGATAGAATAGGCGCGGACAATAAGCGAGGGCGTGGAGGGCAGACACACGAATCGTGTCTTGGGTCGAATCAAGTGTTTGCATAAAAGATACCTTTGGTTAGAGTTGAACACGCCGATTGGCATCTGAGGTAATCGCACGAGAACTATTCGCGATCGCATCTAAGGATTCTTCGTGCTCAACGCCTTACGGCATCAAAGGTAATAGCACATTTAACCGAGTGTCTTGTTGTGTGTTATTAGTCTGTGCTCAACGCCTTACGGCATCAAAGGTAATAGCACAGAGGCTCGAACAATACCTCTTTCCGAAAAGGAGGTGCTCAACGCCTTACGGCATCAAAGGTAATAGCACAGATCTCTAGGTGCTCTTTTCCCAAGAACACTGTATCGTGCTCAACGCCTTACGGCATCAAAGGTAATAGCACTTATTCTCAGTTG
Source organism: Coleofasciculus sp. B1-GNL1-01 (assembly GCF_040220235.1). Taxonomy (NCBI): domain Bacteria; kingdom Bacillati; phylum Cyanobacteriota; class Cyanophyceae; order Coleofasciculales; family Coleofasciculaceae; genus Coleofasciculus; species Coleofasciculus sp. B1-GNL1-01. Next base: position 117,803 of record NZ_JAVJTO010000051.1, on the reverse strand, counting down.
CTTGCTGACAGCTTAAACTAAGTGCTCAACGCCTTACGGCATCAAAGGTAATAGCACAACAGCAGGACAGCCCTTTTGACCAGGCTCGTTTACTAGTGCTCAACGCCTTACGGCATCAAAGGTAATAGCACCAGGGAAATCAAACAATCTTAAACACGGCTGAGAACGTGCTCAACGCCTTACGGCATCAAAGGTAATAGCACTACAGTCACGATGGATTTGAAAGAGAATACGGTTCAGTGCTCAACGCCTTACGGCATCAAAGGTAATAGCACTCTAAAGATAAAGTATAGTATTTACCCTCTAGGAAGGGTGCTCAACGCCTTACGGCATCAAAGGTAATAGCACAACTGGCTTGGGTAGCGCCGTAGGTCTAAATGCTCTGTGCTCAACGCCTTACGGCATCAAAGGTAATAGCACCCAAAAAATCCACGATAGGCTGAATAAAAATCTATCGTGCTCAACGCCTTACGGCATCAAAGGTAATAGCACGATACAGTGTTATCTTTGTCGAACACTAAGTTTTGTGCTCAACGCCTTACGGCATCAAAGGTAATAGCACTCACGTATCACGTCAGAAACCGTTTTTTTGCGAGCGTGCTCAACGCCTTACGGCATCAAAGGTAATAGCACCGCGATCGCTAGACCCCTTAAATCATAATGGCTGCCAATCGATTTTGCAAGCATCTCCAAAATCCAACTCTCCTCACGCCAAAATCGGGTCAAATCGGGGCAAAATTCCCAAAATCCAAAACGCTACAGCCCTTACTATACAAGGAATTCCAGCATTTTGCAAGCATCTCCCTCCTCCTTGAACTAGCCGCAAACCCAAGCCCTGTATGGATTTGCACCCCATTCCCCAGCCTTCCAAACCTGAACAGACACAGATGCTTGCATTTTCAACCAATCTCTTGCCGTCAACTGGGCGGTTGACATCACAATCATAAGGGCACGATAGTATCGTACCCCTACCCCATCAACCATCTTTTGAATTACGGTAGGGGCATGGCACTGCCACACCCTCTCATCATCAATATAGATCCTAAATCCAATCCCACAGAAATCTCTTTAATTGCCCGTTCTCAATCAATTCCAGTTCCCTCCCCTTGCAGGGGAGGGTTAGGGAGGGGTTTGTCTAGGGTAAAGACACAGCATTGCCTAACCCTCCACTTGTCGTCAATCTAACCCTAGCCAAAATCACCCTAAACCCGATAACCTTTACCCCTTAGCGATGCAAATAAATAATCTTTGCCATTTCCCGATCCAACGCCGCCCGAGTTCTGCCCACCTTAATAATATAAGAAGGAAACCGTTGCTCCAACAGAATCGGCATTCCGGGACTAATCCCCATCGCCATTAACTTCTGCAACGTCATCTCATCCTTTGTCTTCAACGCAGCAACGGTGCCGCTATTTCCTCGTTTGACTGATGCTAGTGCAATCATTTAAATCGTCACTCCTAATACATTTAACAAACTATTGACCAGATATCCCACAAAAAAGGCAAAGGGAAAAATAAATGCCACAATCGCCCAGGTTATTTTCGCCCCGCGCTCTTTCAACATGACTTGCAGTTGGGCAATACAAGGTAAAAACAGCGTCAACACAATCGCTGTCACCACCAACTGATTCCCCGTAAAAATCCCCTCTTGCTGCATATCAAACAACCCAGCTGCGCCGTAATCCCGCCGGAAGAAGCCATATAAAAAGATAGGTGCAGCTTCTCTGGGCAATCCTAATCCTAAGGCAATCGGCTCAATCCCCCGAATAATCCAGCCAAACAACCCGGTCAAACGCCCAAACCAAATAATCACTGATGCCCAAATAAATAGGGGCATAATTTCCAAGAAATACCACTTCATTCTGAGATAGGTTTTCACCAGAATGTTTTGCAGTTTGGGAAAGCGCAAGGGGGGAATTTCCATGTAAAAACTAGCTGGGTTTCCCGGAAGCATGCGGGCGCTTAAATAGCCCGTAATCATAAAAATCGCCCCAATCACTCCTCCCCAAATCAACAACGCGGCAGGTTTTTGAGCTAACAATCCCACAATTACCCCCCACTGTGCCGCACAGGGAATGGCTAAGGAGAGTAAAAATGTGGCAATCAGTCGTTCCCGTGTCGTTTCCAGGGTTCGCGTGACTAAGGTTGCCATCGTATCACATCCCAATCCCAACACAATCGGAATTACCGCCCGCCCCGATAACCCGATCGCTTTGAACAGGTTATCTAGCATTAGGGATAGTCGCGGCAGATAGCCACTGTCTTCCAGGAAGGAAAACATTAAAAAGAATGTAGCAACCACGGGTAAGACAATCGCCACCGCATAGCGAATCCCTAAGGTAATAATCCCGTAATCGTGGGCAATTAAATCCTGTAGGGGTTGCCAGGGTAAAATGACCGCTACCGTTTGGTTGACAACGGGATTAATATATGTCTCAAAGAAGGTTTCAATGGTATCCACCATCGTCCCCGCCCCGAATTCGCCGACAAATTTGTAAACCCCGTAATAGAGAATCGCCAGCAAAATCGGAAATCCTGTCCACGGATTCACCGTGAGTTGGTGCAGTCGTTCCGCTAACGGGGTTTTGCCTTGACTGGATTCGCTGAGAACCGTTTGTTCGATCACCCACGCCCGTTGCTGACGCGCCTTAGCAATGACAGAAATTAACGGTTCATCCAACTGACTCTCAGCATCGGCGATCGCGGCTTGAATTTCGGCTTCTGTCCCCTGAAGCTGAAGCTGTTGCCACAATGCCGGATCTTTTTGCAATAAGAGTAGGGCAATACTACGCCGAGATAGGGGATAATCCTGGGATAGCGACAATCGTGATAACAAAGACTCCAGTTTCGCGATCGCCCCCTCAATAGGTTCCGGATAAGCAACCTGACTTAACATAATCATCCACCTTATATTTCAAGTCTCGTAAACCAACATTCAGTGCCGCTGCCATAGTGACAACCGGAATCCCTAATTCCATCTCCAGATGATCCCGGTGAATCTGAATCCCCAGTTGTTCGGCTTCATCGATCATGTTCACGGCTAACAGCACAGGCAAACCTGCTTCAATAAGCTGAAACGTCAAGGGAAGCATCCGCCCTAAGTTTTTGGCATCGACGACATGAATCACCACGTCTACGGATTCGCGGAGTAATAAATCCCGCGACACTTTTTCCTCTTCGGTAATCGGGAGTAGGGAATACATTCCTGGCGTATCCACCACCGCAAACAGGCGATCCCCAACCGTCATCTGACCTCTGGAGACTTCCACCGTTGTACCAGGATAGTTGGAGACGGTGACATACGTACCCGTCAGGGCATTAAACAGAACACTTTTACCCACATTGGGCGTCCCCACCAACGCGACTTGGGGAATCGGTTCAGTGTTCAGGGGTGAGGGTTGCGGCGGTTTGCTCCACCACTTCCAGCCCCTCCTTCTGTTAGGCTTGCGGTGGCAGGTGTTCTGACATTTGTGACATTCCATATCGTTTTGACTCCAATGATGGAAAGCAAATTCTCCAACTTGTTAAAAGTAATTCTCATTAAGTGTAGTCAATAATGACCTAGGTTTCTGTATCAGGTCTACCTTTTAAGAAAGCTTAATATTTAAGCAGGGTAAGAGGAACCTCTCTCAGCTGAGCTCCAATAACCGGAAGTCTTTTTCCCTGTCCTGATAAAAGTTTAAACCTATTGTCTCAGTCTGACAAGATGGATAAACGTTGAAACAAATTCCCTTTACTGTACTAGGGATTAGTCGCAACGTGGTGTTGGCTAGACACGAAACAGTTAGTAATTTATCGCAATATTTTTTAATAAACGTTAAGAATCAGCCGATTTAATTAAAAATAAGGTGGGCAAGAGTCCTCCAATAAGGAAATACTCAAGTTATCCAGAGCGTGCTATTGCCCACCTCAATCTTCTTGCTGCCTGTCACCGTTACTCACTCCATCACCCCATCCCCCCTCTTTCTTTTGTTCCGGATGGGTATTTACCCCCAAATTACCCCCAAATTACCCTAGGATGACGGATTACTCGCCGTGTACCGTTGTTCTGCCAGATCCCGGATCAGAGACAAGCGATTATAGAGATAGTCATTCAAAATATGCATTTCCTCTGAGTTAAGACCTCGCTCTTGTTTGAATTGCTTGAGTATCCACTGAACCAGACTAGCATCATCGAGTTTCAGTAGCAGATTCGTTTGAGTCGTTTCAATTAAAGACCACAACTGACGCAGCATTGTGGGAGTCATACAATCTCCTTCCTTAGGTAAAGTGGCAGCAGCCGAGAAATAAAGCTGGTTTTCCAGCGCTGTGTCGCGATCTGAGCAAGAACACGACTCCTTTAAGAATTACTTAAGGATTGCTTGTTTTTTTTACCATAACTCATCTGGCTCCACCAACTCACGATTGTAGTGATGTTGATACAAGAGTTACCAAAGCCTTAACAAACTGAAAAATTACTTTGTAAAACTGACCAGCTACGTCGATTGGCTGGGCGATGCCTTCGGCGGGCTACGGGCTACGCCTACGCCCTTCTGAGGGAGGAGCAGTTGAGCGTCCTTTCGGGACATTCAACACAGAGCTATTTTCGACACTCCCTGGGTACACGGTTGACACTCCCCCGGTTGAAACACGGGGGAGCCTGCACCATCGCTTATACTGTAAATATACAGGAACGTCCAGAGGATGCGGAGAAGGATGCTCGGATGACCTTACGAGCTGGTGAGACTTGCTGTTTCTGGATCGTAGCGAAATTGATCGATTGTTCCTGCTTTGATTTTTTCAATCGCTTCTTCAATCGCTTCTAATGGCACGAGAAACCATTCTCTCGGCTGTACGGGAATGCCAAAGCGATCGCGCAATTCTACATCTAAACGAACATTGTCGAAAAACTTGTGCAGGAGTGCTTCCAGTTTCTGTGGGTTGATATTAGCCAGTTTGAAGGTAGCGACGATTTCCACCTCTGCGAGTAGGTAGGTTGGGTCTTTTTCCGCGTTAGCAATTCGCTTTTTGACATCACCGACCGTGACACCAATTTTGTGGACTAACTCATAATTCTGAACAATGAAAGGATCGTCGGATTGGCTTCTGAGCACATAGATGTAGCCCGTTGTGATATCGTCTTCGGCTTCGGTTTGGGCAAACAGGGGCAGGGAACTAAAATCAGGGTTGGTGATGCGACGACTGGTTTTGTCTTTATTCAATGCCCGTTGGAGCGATCGCAGCAATAAATTACTCTCTGTCCCGTTGTCATAAATGACTCGTAACCTGCGGTCTGGCTTACCATAATCGCTAATAAACGGTTCACCGAGATCGGCAACAATCAACTTCTGCCCATCCAGAATAAAGAAATCCCCCTGATTGACAGTGGCATCATCCCGATATTTCAGGGTTTCTCTAGCCCCAGTTTCTAACTCCTGTTGCACTTTTTTAAAGATGGGTTTGAACTGTTTAAAGTCCTGACAGGGGGTGCGTTGGGCAATTTCCTCGGCAGCTTTAATCTCCTGACGCGATTTGCCTCCGGCAACGCTACGCGATCGCACATGGGTAAGCTGGGTAATATCGTTCCCTGGTGTTGCCTCAACCCCCAGGGAGGTTAACAGAGCTTCATCATCCAGATCTGTTTCTGGAGGGAGGTTAAAATCGGTGTCAGCATTGAGGATACCCCGTGAGTCTAACGGTTCGAGGAGGGCGCGACATTCCTCCGAGTTCCGTAGACGATCTAAGCGCACGGCGTAGATGCGCTCAAAAATATCGCGGTCTTCCCCGTGTTGAGGAAGTCGCCCTTGTTCGGTGACAAAGCGTTCGATTTCCTCAAATCCAGCGATGATCCGTTCTTCTCTGGGGGTGCGCTTGACTTGGGGTGGAGGGGCGGTATCTACTCCTAATTCCGCGAGTAGGTCTATATCCTCATCAGTGGTGTGTTTAACCATTTTTTTCCTCCTTCACTTTACGTTGCAGGAAAGCTACCCCCTCAGCCATGCGTTTTTCCCAGGGGTCTGTTGCTGTGAGGGAGGGTAATCGTCCCCGTTCCTGCTTGAATCGCTTTGCTCGTTTGGCGAGTTCTCTGGCTTCATCAACCGAGAGACTGATTCGCTTGGCAGCAATCACTGCCGCGACTTGCTTGAGCCGTTCTTCGCTCATGGACTTAGCTAGGATAGCGTAGGCTTCCCCAAAGGGATTGATGCGGTCGATCAAATCCATATCCAGTTCTGTAACTGAGAGGGCGAACTGCCTTACCCCGTCGATAAGGGCGGTGTTTTTTGTCCCTTCGCCATCATTGGAATTCACATTATACGTCCCACCCTTTTCATTTACGGTTTGCTTGGCTTGTTGGACGAGGTTAAGCGCCGCGATCGCGTGTTGACGAACTGCTTCTTGATCTTCCTTTTCTAAATCGGGAAACTTCTCTGTGATAATTTTGCCCATCCGCACCTGGGTTAGTTCTTCTGGCACCAGTTCTTCGTCGAACAAACCCCGCTCAAGGCTAGGCTTGTCTTGGACAAAAGCTGTCACCAGTTCGGTTAAGTCCTCCCGACAAACCCGTTGGGCTTCCTGGCTTTTGGGTTCAGCGAGTCCTTTAATTTCTAGCTGGATTTGTCCCGTTTCTGCATTGACTCCCACATTACACCCATGGGGATCGTAGCCATTTTCTCCGTAATCAAAGCCAGGGGTGGGTTGATTGTTGGGGTTTTTCGGTTTGAACTCGAAGCGGGGAGCAAGTACCTGTTCCATCAAGAGGCTGGCAGCAATGGCTTTGAGGGTGTCGTTCACTGCCTCAGTCACGGCAGTTTCGCTGGCATCGGGTTCAGCGATGAGGTTGGTGAAACGGGCGTGGGTTTTCCCGGGGGCATCACGGGTGGCGCGACCGATGATTTGAACAATCTCGGTGAGGCTGGAACGATAACCGATGGTGAGGGCGTGTTCGCACCAAATCCAGTCGAAGCCTTCCTTTGCCATACCCAGGGCGATAATGATATCCACGCGATCGCGCTTATTTTTCTGTCTGGGGTCTTTCAGGGTAGCTGTGACTTTATCTCGCTTGCTGGGGTCGTCGTCTACGAGATCGGCAATCTTCAAGACTTTACCATCGGCGGTTTGTACCAGTTGAAACCCCGTTGCCGGGTCAGTTCCCTGCCATTCCCCTAGTTCCTCGATGATGTGTTCGACTTCGCGGATTTTATCTTTGGTACTTTCGCGGGAGTTGACGTTGGGGATGTGGATAATGGTTTTCTCTTGGGGATTGAGTACCTCCATGATGGCGTCGGTGTAGCTTCCTGCATAGAAATAGTAGCCAATATCCAGTTGTTTCAGGTATTGGTAGCCATTGAGTTGTTCGTAATAGGTGTAGGTGACAGTATCAAATCTCGCCTCGTCCTCAGGATGTAGCACCGCTTCGGCATCCCCGCGAAAATAGGAACCTGTCATGGCGACAATGTGGGTTTGGTCGCGGCTGATCAGTTGACGTATAATATCGCCCAGCTTGTTGTCTGGGTTGGCGGAAATGTGGTGAAACTCATCGACGGCAATCAGGCGGTTATCCAGGGCTTCCACCCCAAATTTATCTACGGCAAAGCGAAAGGTGGCATGGGTACAGACCAGCACTTTGGCATCACTATCAAGGAATTTCCGCACTGCATCGACCTTACCGCCATCAGTACCCGGTGCGTCGCAGAGGTTCCACTTGGGTTCAACGAACCAATCTGCCCAGAAACCAAACTGACTCAGGGGTTCATTGTGAAAACTTGCCCCGATGGACTTTTCAGGAACAACAATAATCGCTTGTTGTAATCCCTGGTTTTCGAGTTTATCCAGGGCGATGAACATCAGGGCGCGACTTTTGCCAGACGCAGGGGGGGATTTAATCAACAGGTATTGTTCCCCCCGCTTTTGGTAAGCCCGTTCCTGCATCGGGCGCATCCCTAGCTCATTGAGGCGAGTAGAAGTGCCCGCTTGGGTGTAGGTGACGGAAACGGCGGGAATGGTGTTAGGTTGGGTCATGGGCAAGGGAGAAATTTTTGGGCAGAGGATTCATGCTACATTTTTTGAATAGTTGTACACCGGAACGCGGATAAAATGGTCGGGTTCTGGGTGATCTAAAAGGGTCTGTTGTAAATGTTCTACGGTTGAGGGGGAGAAAAACTGTTCCCCTGTTTCTTCATTAACACGGGCAGGGACGTTTTCGATCAAAATAATTTGACCATTCAGATTTAAGGTATAGGTTACTTGTTTCTCAACATAAGCTGCTTGTGAGTTAGTCGTCATGGCTATTTAGTCTCCTTTGCGTAAAGTTGTTATTCCATTTTTTGGGGTTGGGTTCGTATAGTGTAATAGTAGTGCGAGCATCTTGCTCGCTACCCATTCCCAATTTAAATGCGTTTTAGCTTAGGACGAGAGCATTGTCTGCCGTAGGCATCGCGTTGTTCATCGGTTTTCTACTGGAGTTGGTTTAACAGTTCTGTGGGGGAATAAACAGGGAGGGGACTGTTGAGAAAATCTTGGCGATCGCGGGTTACAATGCCGTCAAGTTGAGATAAAGTCGCGCAGGCGAGTTGAATGCCATCTTCAAAGTCAATGAGGTCAAAGCTAAGGGCTGTTTCGATAGTCTGACGGTCAACAGAACAGAGTCTTAGACCGCTTAAAAGTTGCTTGATTGCTTCGAGGGCAACTGCACGACCTTCTATTTTGCGGATGATGTAGAAAATATTGGTGATGGTAGTAGCTGCAATATAGCCCTCTAAATTACCTTGTTCAATCTTTTGGAAAAGTCTCACTGCCTCTTCCACAAAGGGTTCTCGTTCCGAAATTAGATCGATGACAACATTGGTATCAATGAGAATTTTCACGAGAAAGGTTACTGATATTTTTGAACTAAATAATCGGTGTACTCTGCTTGCAGTTCTTTATCGCTGGGGGTTTTTCTAGAACGTTTAGCGATACCTCGAAGTTTGGTGAGAGTACCAGGGGGAATAGTTGCGGTTTTTGAAGCCGTGCGTTGTTCGTCCATGCTTGCTGTCAGTTTATCAATCAGGATTGCTTTGTCAGCATCAGGGAGGGCAGTGGCTTCGGCAATGAGTTGGTCTAGGGTCAGCATTGGCTAGTTTAACGCGAAGAAACTGGTTTAATTTTATCATTTGCCCCGATTGAGATTGGGCTTGACTTGCTGTTGGAGGCGCGTAGGTGTAGCCTGCTGAATGCATTGCACTTTTTGAACTAAATTAAAAACAGGACTACCCAATTCACCCCTTCCTCATCCATGATTGCTACCCCAGACAATTATTACCTCTCTCCTGACGAGTACCTCCAACTCGAAGCCACCAGCGACACCAAACACGAATATCGCAATGGTGAAGCCTATGCTATGGCGGGGACAACCGATGCTCATAATACGATTGCTGGAAACCTCTACACCCTGCTGCGTAGCCACCTACGGGGGTCAGACTGTCGCGTCTATTTTGCCGATGTCAAAGCCAGACTTGAAGAGTGCAACTGTTACTACTATCCTGATTTGATGGTGACTTGTGACCCCCGCGACGCAGAAACTACTACCTATAAGCGTTATCCCAAACTAATCATTGAAGTCCTCTCTGACTCTACCGAAGCCTTTGACCGAGGGGATAAATTCATCGACTATCAAACCCTCGACAGTCTGCAAGAATATGTCTTGATTAGTACCAGACAGCAACGAGTAGATTGTTACCGTCGTACCGAGGAGGGGCTGTGGTTATTTCAATTCTATGCCCCCAGTCACAATACTTTTCACCTGACTAGCCTTGAGTTTGAAGCTGAGTTGACTAACCTGTACGAAGACATTGCCTTCTGATTTCCCTCACCCTAAATCCCTCTCTCAGATTGATACTGCTGGTCATTAACTGAGGGGTCAGACCCCTCCCCAAACCCCTCCCCGACGCGAGGAGGGGCTTTGATTCTCCCCCTTCCCACCCCTTCGGGGAAGCAAGCTACGCAGGGAAGGGGGCTGGGGGGTTAGGTTTTTCCAATTCGCCAGCAATATCCAGATTGGGAGAAGGGGCTGGGGGATGAGGGCGAATACTACAACCTTGAGGAAGATTTCGGTGTGGTCATTTTCGTATAAAGTTCAAACAGCTTCTCTAAGCGTTCTGTGTCATTTTTGAAGCGACGACCGATGTAGATGCGCTCTAATACTTCATCATTGCGATCGTGGGCTTCTCGCACTAGGGGAAACTCTTTGTCCATGCGCTCTGGGTCGTACATATCCGCAATCGTGGCGGGGAAATACTGTTCCCGCGCTAAAAGGATGTCTTCAGCGCAACGGGTGAGATCGGTTTTATTTTTTTCAGTGAGGGTGGGGACGGGGAAGGTATTCCAGCCAAGGGTGTTGGAGTAGGAAAAATCGGTTCTCATGCGAACGCAAACTGTGCCAATCCAGACCCAGTGGAGGCGCGAGGCGATGATTGCCATGTTCCAGAGGGGGGCATCATATAGGGCGTAGCATTTGTTAGATATAATCGTGCCTCGTTGTAGAAGTCCACAGGGAAGAAAGTCTCGATTTTCAGAACTAATGGCAGCAACTACAATTACTCTTTCATCACCACGCTGGCGAACTTCACCAAAACGATATGGAGTATCTGCAAGTTGCTTGGTTGTCTGTCGATTGGAAGTTTCTCTTTTGATGCGAACGGATTCAAACCTGTCGCTTAACCAAGCATTATGTTTAGCTTCAGGATATTCGTCATCATTGATCCAAATACAACGACGTTGCTGACCCTTAATAAATTCTTGAGAACCTATAAAGTGTCGTATAAAGTGGGACTTTACTTGATGCTTTTTGGTGGCATTCTCTGCTTCAATCTGATCCAGTAGTAAAAAACCACCTTCATTCGGCATATTACCGAAACTCATCTCATCCACAGAAGATATGGGTTTTGAAATAGGCTGAATTATTGTGTTTACTCCTGTGATTAAGTAGGGATTTATAAGGAAGGCAAAGGGAAACTCCTCTGAGTCAAAGGGAGCTTCGGCGAGTTGGGAAACAGCTTCTTCGATTTCGACTGCATTCATAGCTTTAACGCTAAATCTCTCAGAATTTCAATTCTCGCGGATTGGGATGCAAACGACCATCATCGCCACCGATCTGCAACTCTTCCATTGAGTATTTTACTCCAACGGTATCGGCTTTTGATCGGGCAACCAACGCGCCTACAACTTTCACTGAAGTTTTGCATGAATTCGATCTAACCACAGATGCCAGTTAATTCAATTTGTCAAGATGACACTAATCAAACAACGATGACAAATAATGTGGCAATTGACAAAAATGGAGAATACCGGATTTGAACCGGTGACCTCTGCGGTGCGATCGCAGCGCTCTACCAACTGAGCTAATTCCCCAGACTCCTAGTCTAGCATACTGTAGCGGCTCACCTGAGCGATAAACCCTGACAAAGGACGTAGCTTGCTTCTCAAGGGAAGCGAGTTCTCCACCGTTAGCTTTTATTGTGTCCACCTACTTATATCAAAACTCAGACAAACTAATTTGGATTTTTGTGTCAACTAACTGATTACCCACGGGAAGCCTTTCTCCAGTTATCCACACTTGATCAGGCTGGAAGTGGTAAAGCCTACGAGGTGACCCATCTAAGTAATCCGTTACTGTCCGATTAATCTCCTTGCCAGCGCGATTCGCCATCAGTTTAACGACTCTTTCTATTTGGTCTACATCCAGCTCAGACGCTGAACCATAGAAATATAAGCCACTACCTGTTCCTTCGGCGACGCTTGAATCAAATATAGTGATAGCGACTCGTCCATAATTATGATAAAGATTTTGCGAATGCTTTGCATCTACAGCCGAACACCAGTAAATGTGATAACCCCGGTTGTATTCATAAGCAAAGAACACGGGAGAACCCCAAGGTAATCCATCAGGTGAACAGGTTGAAAGCACACAATAGTAGTTATGGTTAATAATGTAGCGAGCTTTCTCTATGACCTCCGGATTCTTGGAGTCCTTTGTGTTGATCCATGCATTGGCGGCGGTAGCGAGTTCCATGATTGCTCCTTCTTGTGCATTTGATTGTTCCACCGTTGCTGCAAATCGCACGGCTACGCTATCTAACCCACAACCTGAGCGTAGACTTCCTGCACGCGCTCAAGTTCAAGCTGATGCAGGTAATCAACCGTCCAGTCGGCTTGACGCTGAAGCATGTGGAAGGGATAGGTATTAGCAACGCCGACGACTTGCATCCCGGCTCGTTTTGCCGCTTCAATACCCGCCGGGGTGTCTTCAATGGCGAGACAATCAGAGGATTTGGCATTAAGTTGTGGAAACTGCTGATTGAGGCGTTCCACTGCTAACAGATAGCCATCCGGTTCCGGTTTACTCACTTTAATGTCATCACCTGCCACAATAACCGGAAAATATTGCAATAATTCAGCTCGATCCAAGACTAACTCAACTTCTGATCGCAACGCCCCACTCACCACCCCCATGGGGAGTTGAGCCACGCGGATTTTGTAAATTAAATCTTCGACTCCCGGATATATCGGTAATTTAGATAGAGTTTTCAGTTGACGACGGTAGGCGTTGGCTTTTTTGGTGATTAAACGGGTTAATTCCTCCTCACTCAGTACCCGACCTCGTTTCTCCAATAACACTTTTAAGCAAGCGCGATCGCTACGCCCTAAACAATCCTCCCAGTAATCCGCCGCCGAGGGACGCAGATTTTCACCCAGCAGAATGTCTTCGATGAGTTGCTGGTGAATCGACTCATCGTTGATAATCACGCCGTTGAAATCAAACAGAACTGCCTTTAAACTCATACCACATTCTTCAATATGCTGGAGCTAAAATACCTTGGGAACCTAAGTCGTCGATTGTGCGGCGTTGAGTCCGTTGGTACACTTGTCCGTCTACGGGGAGAGGTTTCATGCCTTGGGTAACCTGATTCAGCCACCACACGTCTTGAGTCTGCACCGCTTCAAACCCAGCCGAACCCATCCAGGCGTCTACGCTATCGGTGGCGTAATCTTGAATATAGGGTTCTTCAAACACCTCCGTTAACCAGTTTACTTGACGCAAGGTTCGCTGGTTACCATCTAAGATCAGAACTTGTCCACCTCCCTTGAGGAGTCGGAAGCTTTCCCGCAAAATCGACTTCGCCACGGCTGGGGGGGTTTCGTGGAATAATAAGGAAGCTGTCACTAGGTCAAAAGACGCTTCTGGTAAGCCTGTCTCTTCCGCTTTACCATGACGCCATTGAATGTCTATCCCAGAGGCTTCAGCTTTGCGCTCTGCCATGACTAACATATAAGGGGATAAATCCAAACCGATTACCTCAGCTTCAGGAAATGCCTGTTTTAACAGCAGGGTAGTTGAACCCGTACCGCAGCCTAAATCCAGAATCCGTCGCGGTGTTCCCTGGATGCGATCGATTAACTCCTGGCGTACCCAGGTTTCGTTGGGAGGTAAAGCGTATTGGGTAATCGGATCATAGCTGGTTGCTGCACCACCATTCAAGTAACCCCCTTCAATCCCGTGGAAGTTCTGACTCTTGTAGTAATCCGGGTAAACTAAGTCAGGTGTAGAAAGGCGATCGCTCTCTCGTTGCCAGTCAATGCTCTCATAAAGCTGGCGCAGTTTCTCTTGATCGATGAATACGCCAACAATGGGTTGTAAGAATCGCTCCCAAAGCGTGTCTTGGCTACTTACCATAAGTTTAAACTCAGATTATACTTGCTTAACTTATTGTAATAGTATTGGCGCTTCCCAACAGAACGCACCGATAGGGTCATATTTGAGACTACCTATGCATTCGGTGGGATTGACAAAAACAACATTTTCTGATCAATAATAGACTCACTGGAGAAAGAGCGAATAACAAATGACTCCTAAATAATGGCAGCTCGGCAGTTTTTCTCCAGCCAAAGAATGAGTTTTGCGCCACCATGCTTGTGACTTCAATCACGTTATTAAGTTGATCGATTTCAGCAAATTTATATTACGTAGCTCACCCCCAGGGCGGATTACAATCAAAACTTCGGTATGATTTAACTCTCTCTAAAGAGTAGGAAAATCCGGTAAAGTTATAAGTGGGAATCAAGAAAGCATTTCTTTCTCTCAACTTTCAGGTTCTCCATCTATTTACTTTACTCCCTTGAAATCAGGACACCAGCCGATAATGATTACCTTTTCCCTCGAACCTAACTCTGTATCTGCATCTAAGCCCTGGAAGCTGCAAATCTGGCTCTCGCCTAAATCTCAGGCGATCTACTACCTACACGATCCCCAACAAGCCCAGTCAATTCTCGAATTTATTATTGCCAAGAACAATTCTCAAAATACTCAAATCAAACAACAAGGGGAGTTATCCTTTGCGGGCTTAATCCCCCGTTCATTAGCCTCTCATCAGCCTTTAAAAGCCAGCGCTTGTGTTGGTTAACGTCTTTTGAGAAATCCCAGTGACTTAGCCACCGTCAACCATCAATCGTCAATCCTAACCCAAATTAGTGTTCTTTTCGATAAAGTCCTAGCCGAATAGCTTGCATCTGCCGAAAATTTTCAGGTAAAGATTCATGGCTGCCAACAACAAATACGCCTCTAGGAAGCAATCGCTTGAGCATCTGTGATAACACCTTTTGTTGTAAGTCTGCATCGAAATAGGTTAAGACTAGATTTCGACACAATATCATATTAAATGACTCCGAAGGCATAGTGGTACGAATATCCTGTTGTTTAAACTCAATTCCTTCACGAAACTCAGGACGAATACAATAAAATTCATCAGATTTAGTGAAAGCCTGTGCCAACCAGTCAGACGGAAGTTCTTTTAAACTTCCCCATTGATAACAACCCATTCTTGCCCTCTCCAACAGATAGCCATTGGCGTCAGTCGCAACAATTCGCAGTGAAAGGTTATAAATTTGAGAGAATTTAGCTAAATGCCAGAGAATAGAAAGAGTATATGCTTCTTCTCCCGATGCACAGCCAGCACTCCAGCAGACAAATTCTGTGTCACCTCGTTCTTGGGCAAGTTGGATAAGTTGGGGAAATAGTTCTTGATGTAACGGTTGGAAAATTTGTTGATCGCGATAAAATCGGGAAATCGTAATTCGACAGTAGCAATCTAATATTGTCCATTCTTCCGGATGGGTATTTAGGTAAGATTGATAGGCGTCACTATCGGATAGTCCAAGTTCAAAAATACGCTGTTGGATTCGTTTACAGGCTTGCTTTCGCACCTTACGAAACCCCGCCCAACGTAGGTTTAATTGAGGTAAAGCCCACTGTAATAAGCGAACGCATTCAGTATCTTTCATCGCTGCAACTATCTAGAATTTCACATTTGATCCCATTTGTAGGTTGGGGTGAACAGGTAAGTGGAAAAAGTAGCAGGTACTCAAAACAAAGCAATCCGCCAGTTTGGGACTAAGGCTTCAATCAAATGCGATTGAGTTGGTCAGAATAGATTGGTTGTGCGGGTGGTAGACCGTATTATTTTTCAGTAAAAGAATCTACGCTATCCCAGATTACAAACCATCCTTTAGAGGTTTGGCAAGAATTGTGAAATCCTTGTAGTGCGAGCATCTTGCTCGCTAAGCACCATTGTAGAGACGCGCCATGGCGCGTCTGGAACATAAATGATGTGTCCTAACCGCTATGGCGGTTGCTATATATATAATCGACATTCCCATTCCGCAGATATTCAAGCCCAAATTGTCCACTTCAAAATGTAGTACAAAAGGGAACAAGACCTTCCAGCCATGAAAGACCGACGCTGGCTTAATCGCCAAAAAGCTTGGGATATTGCTGAACGGTCATTGAATAATCTGAAAAAGAACGATACATCGTTCATGCGAGAACAGATTGTAGAAACGGCTAAGACAAGAGGATTTTGGTCGGTGTGGATGACTGTATTCGTCGAAGATACTGATATGTTAAAGCGGTTTATTCATGCTTTTCCGGGAACTTGTAAAACCTGTTTTAATGACCAGTTTCAACCAATTCCTCGCCCAGGTGGGGCGCTGTAAATCGTGCAGGTTGTAGGTTGGGTTGACGACAGGAAACCCAACAATATAGAGCTAAGGTTCCCTTACTACTGGCATAGAACAGCTTACAATGCTGGAGGACACACTACTGATGGTAAAGGTGCGTTACGCTTCGCTCTCCCCACGATAGCGGTGTGGCACTACTGAAATACCCACCCCTTTTTCCCAACTTCATCAAATCTTAAAAAAAAAGCAGATTCTTGTAAAAATAATGTAAAGTTATTGCTTTATCCTTTCAGCCACCAAAAATCCTGTTATGCTTATGTTTAACAGCCAAAACAACCAAAAATCAGAGGCAAATAAAATGCATAATTTAGGAAAAGTATTAGGCACAGCGGCAACAGTGTTAACCTTCAATCTCATTTGTTCTAATTTTGCTCAAGCGTCAACAATCGCAGTAGATCCTAATGGGGCAGTAGATCCTAATGGGGGGGATAGCTACAGCTAGTCTAGATTCAACTTTAGGTTGGAGTTTTACCGTCAATAATACTGTTGCTCTAGATGAACTCTTGCTTTTTGATCTAGATAGTAATGGGTTCTCGGGAAATCATGATGTGGGAGTTTGGGATACTACTTCGACTACTCCGCTCTTACAAGGAACTTTTTCAGCAGGTACAAGCAACCCCACTCTTGCTAGTGCAGATAGCCGAGGAATATGGCGCGTTCTTGATGTGCCTAATCTGCAACTGAATCCCAACACAACTTATGTAATTGGTTACTACAACCCTGCAGATGGATTTGATGCTACTGTTACCAGTTCCTCTATTTTGAATTCTTTTGTGAATATCACGACCAGTCCTGACGTTGTATTTGGTGAAGCTCGTCAAGCGTTCAATGTTCCCAGTCTGACTCGACCGGATAATGTTTCCTCCTCAAGAACCCCGGGTTATTTTGGTCCGAGTTTTACCACAACTTCAGTAGAGGCTGAACCCGTTCCTGAACCCGCAACTATTCTGGGTTCAGTGGCTGCTCTGGGAATGGGTAGATTACTCAAGAAAAAATCAGCGAAAAAGAGCCAGAAAGACACGACCAAGTCATAGAAACAATAACCTTGCACGCTTTCTAGTGATAAACTATGAATGGGTTGGATTCACCAAATTACGGTTATCCAATCCATTATTTTTTATGAACATGAGATTTGTTGTAGTGGATTGACACAGCTAGAATAGTGGAAGCACACACTACTGATGGTAAAGGTGCGTTACGCTTCGCTAACACACCCTACAAACTGATATGTTGAAGCGGTTTATTGATGGTTTTGAGGGAACTTGTCAGTCCTGTTTCAATGACCAGTTTCAGCCAATCCCTCGCCCTGGTGGGGCGCTGTGAATCCATCCGTGTTAACTATCTCCTTGCCAAGCGACGTTTATCGGGGCGGGTTTAGTCACATCAGGGTCAACCAAGAAAGGATAGCAGTCAAACCCGCCCCTACAGTCTCTGATTCAGAATTACTAGCCAGACGCCCATTAATCGATACAATTATCCCTGTGCCATTTGTACAAGGGTTCCATGTCTACTCTATCCTCTGCCCCCTTTTCCCCCGAAGAAATCGCCGCTGAAGGACTCAAGCCGGACGAATACGCGGAAATTGTTAAACGCCTAGGACGTCACCCCAATAAAGCGGAACTGGGGATGTTCGGCGTCATGTGGTCAGAACATTGTTGCTACAAGAACTCCCGCCCCCTCCTCAAACAATTCCCCACCACCGGGAAACGTATCCTTGTTGGTCCGGGGGAAAATGCGGGTGTGGTAGACTTGGGCGACGGACTCCAACTCGCGTTTAAAATTGAATCCCATAACCATCCCTCGGCGGTAGAACCCTATCAAGGTGCAGCTACAGGCGTTGGTGGAATTCTGCGGGATATCTTTACCATGGGGGCACGTCCCATTGCGGTTTTGAATTCCCTGCGTTTCGGTTCCCTGGATAATCCCCGCACCCGGCGCTTATTTTCGGGGGTTGTGGCGGGTATTTCTGGGTATGGTAACTCTGTTGGTGTCCCTACGGTTGGCGGTGAGGTGTACTTTGACCCTGCCTATACTGGGAATCCCCTGGTCAATGTGATGGCGCTGGGATTGATGGAAACGCCAGAAATTGTTAAATCGGGGGCGTCAGGAATTGGGAATCCGGTGCTGTATGTGGGGTCTACAACTGGGCGCGATGGCATGGGGGGTGCGAGTTTTGCTAGTGCAGAACTGACCGATAAATCCATGGATGACCGCCCAGCAGTGCAAGTAGGCGACCCCTTCTTAGAAAAATGCCTGATTGAAGCCTGTCTAGAAGCCTTTAAAACTGGTGCAGTTGTCGCGGCACAGGATATGGGGGCGGCGGGGATTACTTGTTCCACCTCGGAAATGGCGGCAAAGGGGGGTGTGGGAATTGAATTGGATTTAGATTTAATTCCAGTCCGCGAAACCGGGATGGTTCCCTATGAATATTTACTCTCGGAATCCCAGGAACGGATGCTGTTTGTGGCACATAAGGGACGAGAACAGGAGTTAATTGATATTTTCCACCGTTGGGAA
This sequence comes from Coleofasciculus sp. B1-GNL1-01, assembly GCF_040220235.1. Lineage (NCBI taxonomy): Bacteria > Bacillati > Cyanobacteriota > Cyanophyceae > Coleofasciculales > Coleofasciculaceae > Coleofasciculus > Coleofasciculus sp. B1-GNL1-01. The sequence goes on along the minus strand of NZ_JAVJTO010000051.1, from coordinate 99,257 downwards.
CTTCATGCCGTTGTCGCCGGTACGGTGATTGAAGAACCGATTGTACGGATTCTGTTCCAAGGGGGAGTGGCGGCGGAAATCCCAGCTACGGCGTTATCGGATAATACGCCGATTTATTATCGGGATGTGTTGACTGAAGCGCCAGATTATGCAAAAGAGGCTTGGCAATGGGCGGTTGAGTCATTACCGAGTTGTACCAGTACGGGGATAGAAGTTTCGGGTGAGGCTAAATCCTGGAGTGATATTCTCCTACAACTCCTGGATACACCAACCATTGCTTCAAAATGCTGGGTCTATCGTCAGTATGACCATCAGGTACAAAATAACACGGTCATGCTTCCTGGTGGTGCAGATGCGGCAATCATCCGCTTACGTCCCCCGGAATCAGGGCGCAATGCCCAATCCGGTGTCGCGGCTACGGTAGATTGTAATTCTCGCTATATCTATCTTGACCCCTACGAAGGCGCAAAGGTAGTCGTCGCCGAAGCCGCCCGTAATTTAAGCTGTGTAGGGGCAGAACCTGTCGCCGTCACCGATAATCTGAATTTTGGTTCACCAGAAAAGCCGATAGGATACTGGCAACTGGCATCGGCTTGTCAGGGTATCGCTGAGGCTTGTGCAGAATTGGCGACGCCTGTGACGGGGGGAAATGTCTCGCTGTATAACGAAACCGTGGATAGTCAGGGAAATCCCCAACCGATTTATCCGACTCCGGTGATTGGAATGGTGGGGGCGATTCCAGATTTAAGTCAGATTTGTTCTCAAGGATGGCAGGGTGAAGGGGATTTAATTTATTTATTGGGATTATCACTAACTGTAACCACACCGCAGTTAACCCTAGGTGGTTCAGAATACTTGAGTGCGATTCATGGCGTTGTTGCTGGAAAACCGCCTATTGTGGATTTTGAGTTAGAACGTCGGGTGCAAGCGGCTTGTCGTGAAGGCATTCGCCGCCGCTTCCTGAATTCAGCCCATGACTGTGCCGAGGGTGGATTAGCTGTGGCGCTGGCGGAATGTTGTATTTCTGGCGGATTGGGGGCTGAGATTGAATTGGGCGATGCGTCTGGGGAACGGCGCTGGGATGAAATTTTATTCGGTGAAAGCGCCAGTCGGATTCTGGTGTCGGTGAAGCCGGAAGCCCAAGGGGATTGGGAGGCTTACCTGCGGGAGTCTCTAGGGGAATCGACCCAGGATTGGCAACGGTTGGGGAGGGTTAAATCTCTCTCGGAAGGATTAAAAATTTTAATGAATGATCATCCTCCCTTAATCAACGCTACGATCGCAGATATGAGCGATCGCTTCTTTAACGCCCTAGAACGTCGCTTGTAGCCGTGTTGAGGCAGTCACGGCTGATGAAGGACTAATGACGCATGATCCATGACTTACAAATTAATGGTATCGTTAAGGAATCGTTAATTAAACTTAACGATTCCCGATTGATTTGCGTTAATACAAGTCGAACTGACTGCCACTATCAGGAGTAAGCTAATAATACCCATGATTCTCCAGCCACCCCACTCCTCTATCCCCAATTCTGCTCAATCTGATCAGATTGTTAGCCAGCGCCCCGACAAACCTGAAGAAGCTTGCGGGGTTTTTGGTATCTATGCGCCAGAAGAAGATGTCGCCAAGCTAACATACTTCGGTCTGTTTGCCCTGCAACATCGGGGTCAAGAATCAGCGGGGATTGCCACCTTTGAGGGAGAACAGGTGCATCTCTATAAGAATATGGGACTTGTTTCCCAAGTCTTTAACGAAGAAATTTTGCAACGGCTACCGGGGACTATGGCGGTAGGTCATACCCGTTACTCGACAACCGGGTCAAGTCGAGTGGTTAACGCCCAACCTGCTGTGGTTCAGACTCGCTTAGGGTCTTTTGCTCTAGCACATAATGGCAATTTAGTCAATGCCTCAGCGTTGCGAACCCATTTAGAGAACCGTAACTATGATGAATTTTTGACCACAACGGATTCCGAGATGATTGCGATCGCGATCGGTGCGGAAGTGGATCAAGGTAAGGATTGGTTAGAGGCGGCGATTAGTGCGTTTAACCTCTGTGAAGGTGCCTATAGTTTGGTGATTGGCACGCCGGAAGGAGTGATGGGGGTGCGTGATCCCCATGGCGTTCGTCCCTTGGTGATTGGTACCTTAGGCACGAATCCGATGCGTTATGTCCTCGCCTCAGAAACCTGTGGGTTAGATATTATTGGCGCAGAATACCTGCGGGATGTCGAACCGGGAGAAATGGTTTGGATTACCGATGAGGGGATGGCATCCTTCCACTGGAGTCAAAAACCCCAACGGAAGCTGTGTATTTTTGAAATGATTTATTTTGCCCGCCCGGATAGCGTGATGCAGGATGAAACCATCTACAGCTATCGGCTACGCTTAGGGCGTCAATTGGCAAAAGAAGCGGCGACTGACGCTGATATTGTGATTGCGGTGCCGGATTCAGGGGTTCCCGCCGCGATCGGCTTTTCCCAAGAGTCGGGAATTCCCTACGCGGAAGGATTGATTAAAAATCGCTATGTGGGGCGCACGTTTATCCAACCGACGCAGAGTATGCGAGAGTCGGGGATTCGGATGAAACTGAATCCGCTGAAAGATGTGCTTACGGGTAAGCGAGTGATTATTGTGGACGATTCCATTGTCCGGGGAACCACGAGTCGGAAGATTGTCAAAGCGTTACGGGATGCCGGGGCGAGTGAGGTTCACATGCGGGTGTCTGCACCCCCTGTGACTCATCCCTGTTTCTATGGGATTGATACTGATTCTCAAGACCAGCTTATTGCGGCAACCAAGTCGGTTGAGGAAATTGCTGAACAAATTGGCGTGGATTCTCTGGCGTATGTGAGTTGGGAAGGCATGATGCTGGCGACTCAAGATAATGCGAATACGTTCTGTTCGGCGTGTTTTACTGGGGATTATCCGATTCCAGTTCCGGAAAGGCTAAAACGGTCTAAGTTGATGCTAGAAGAAGCGAAGGTTTAATCAGAACATTCTTTGGCTTCTGCGATAAATCGGGCGCACGTCGGTGCGCCCCTACTGTTTTTGGGCGTGGGTATGAGATTATACCAAATCCGGGTTAACTACCCCTTTGAGAGCAAATCACCAAAACCCTGTAGTGGCGTGGCACACCTTATTTGATGACTTAAATTCGGCTTTTAGTAAGGGAACCTCAGCCCTAGATTCCGTTGGGTTTCCTGGCGTCAACCCAACCTACAACCTATCCCACAATTTTAGCTGGGTCACGCCAGTAGAGACCTTGGATGCAACGTCTTCTAGAATCTGGACATAAAAGGGTTATGTATGCCGGATTAGGTATTAGGTATTAGGTTTTGGGTTGTTCTGTGAGGGGCTGGGATCTGACAAATGACAAATAACGATCTCCACCGTTAACTTTAATTGTTTACCACCTACTTATAAGGGTTTTCGAGTTGTACAGCAAGCCCTAGATTTGCCACGTCACTACTTTTAGATTTTTTTTGTAGTCAACACTACAGTTTTTGTCAGTTCTTTGAATGTTAAAAATGGGAATTGACTTTCAATAACGAATATGATAAAGATAGACGATATTGATTCCGTATTTACAGCAGACAATCAGCTTGCAAAATTATATAGCGTTTACAAATCATTTGTAAACCCAAAAAGGTCTGCAAGCCTCATTGTTGAATTGTGTTCAGGGTTTCTTTCATCTCATTTGAAAACGCTATCTATAGCCAATTACCAGGGTCACTCGTTGATGAGTGGACTAGATAAAAAAACGTGTTAAGGAGTCAAATTATAGATGTCAAACTCATCATCCGTTAAGCCTCAAATATTAACAACCAACGATTGGAGACTCAGCCCCGGTTACTTGTGTGAAGGGGGATCTGATTTTGAATCCGTTCATATTTTGTTGGGTCGGTTTTTAGCCGATCGCCATTCAGACGATCCCTTGCCTGACCTATCCATGACGATGGAAAACGAAGGCTTTGAATGGGGCAAAGGATTGCCGTTGGAAAAGGTGATTAATTCTCAGGAAGATTTGGAATTCCTGATGAAGAATCCGAGCTTATTCCGGAATGCGATCGCGGTGATCGAACCCTGGGAACACGTCGGGTGCAATCACGTTGGTGAAGAGGTACGGGCTTCGCTGAATGTGGCGTATTTGGCGCAGAAAATTGCCGATTGTGATTCACTGCTGTTCCCGTTTTGGTCGTCGGGTATGCTTGATCCAGAGTTAGTCGTACCGCTGATCACGTCGGGGTTAGCGGTGGTTGTAGAAGGCGGTGATCCGTCGGTGCGCGATGCTAGCAGCTTTAACGATGCCAAAATTTCCCTAGAGGAACTCCACAGATTCACCGATAAACTACTGCTTTCGCGATCGCCTACCAGTGCGCCTGCTTTATTTATTTGCTTGGGACATCAATTGGCAGCACAATCTCACGTTCGGTTAATTAAACGAGCAGTGGATGAGGTATTCAGCCTAGAGTATCTGGCACGCGATCGCAATGGTAAAGCCCTAAAATCTTTGCAAAAAGTCTGCCAGCATATTCAACAGGTGGGAACTACGTTACAGGTGAAGAAGAAAAATGGACACCTGGTTGCCAAAAACTGGGATGATCCGGAATTTGCGGTTGGTCCCAATGAAAAGAAAGAAGTGGGCGATCGCCAATTGTTGCATTATGAATCTCCAGATAGCGACACATCTAACATTCCCGAAGACGTAATTATCGCCCATGAGGTGACGGCTGATGAATTTGAAGGGGTAATCGATACGTCGATTGAGTATGAACATGAATTAAATATTTCCATGTTCCACTCCGATGAAGTGAATGAAGAAGCGATTCTCTTCGCGAATTGGGCATATCGCCTGCTGCATGATGCGATTATCTCCCATCGGCATATTTTAGCTGGGAGTCCTTTGTCTTGGTTAATGCAGCTTCCCTTTGCGGTGGAAATTCTTTGTTCAACGGCTGACGAAACGGAAGTCGTGACAGAATGTTCAGCAACCTGTATTAACTACAAAGATTTCGAGAGTAAGTTGATCCGCCGTTCATTTACCTGTCAATTCCATCCTGAACTGCTTCAGGATCTAAAGGATCTTCATCACCGGGAACCTCCCACTTATGACGAGTTGAAGCGTGATGATGGCGCTCGTTTATTTGCCCGACTCTTGTATTCTGGGATGCAGGAATAAGGACATGTTGAAGGGAAGCTGGGGGAGCTTCCCTTAAAATTATGACCCGACGAGGGCGATCGCACCACAGCCAATCCGTCCGCCTGCATGACCCGTAGGTTGACCAAAGTCATCGGCTTGGTCGTGAACAATCACAGCCCGACCTGCGATCGCATATTGGTTTCCATGAAAGGTGAGTCCGGGTACAGTGACACTTTTGCCCCCATCACCATTACTCGCTACCGAGATATTGCCTAAGTCTCCAGCGTGGGCGCTGGTAAACCCATCTTTAACCAAATCACCATGTTTGACCGCATCGGGGTTGAAATGACCACCCGCCGCTTTACCCGAATCTTGACAACTGCCAAATTCGTGAATGTGAAACCCATGGGTGCCAAGAGGCGCATTATCAATATCTGCAACAATTTGCATTCCGGTTTGGGTTTGGGTAAACTTAACAGTCCCCATCACTTGGGCGGGATCTGAGGTGCTTTTGATAATGGCTTGAGCCATCGGTGGTGTGGTTTGCGCGAAGGCAGATGGAGTATAAATTAGGGGAACTAGGGTGAAGGCGATCGCGATCACAACGAGTTTAAAGAGTTGATGAATTCTGTTCATAACCACTTAAAATTAGACTGTGGAGTTATTCTACAAAAAGGTGGCTATACTAGCCCATCCTTCCTTTTGATGATTCTCGCTGCTCTCGGTTTGTTGGGTCAACTACTGCGGATAAATGACAATGAACAACGAATCGGATATTTATATCTTTAACTTATATTAAGTATAAATTAAATTAATATTAAAAATATGAATTGGGGGTCGAATCCCTAACTATCATGAAATCACAACTTCGATCACGTTCAGGAAAAAACGTCTAGAAACGTTTAAGGGAAGAACTAGCGTAGTGCAGTGAAAAGCAGTGACCCGGTAACCAGCCCTAACCCAGGAACCATTCATCAATTCACTTAACGGGTTGCTGAGTACACATCACTAAGACTAGACTCTCGAATGACTATATGGGTGTCATCTGGTTTACTTTAGAAAATCGGTTCAGTAATCAAAGTTGTCGGCTGACGTTCCTGAAAACGAGTAACAATAGCTACAGACAAGACCAAGTTTTCCGGATTAATTTTTACGGATTTTAACCTCTAACGGCAATTACCGAACTGACGTTCTCTGTAGAGTGAACAAATTAGACCAACTATCTGGATTTGAACAAATTGGCAGAGCGTTGAAAACCGTCTGAATAGGCATTATACCGAGGATAGATAGGCAAGGTGTAGTTCAGTTGATAAACTGTCACAGTTTAATTCGCTACAGCACTATCTTGCCTCTTAAATAACAGTCAAACTAAGTAGAAGCAAGTTCTTAGGCAAATCTTATGTTATCGGTGCTAGACCCTACGCAAAACCCCAACACTATATCGCTGAAGGTTCTCATCGTCGAAGATGGTTACCAAACGATAAAACTACTGGGAGAAGGATTATGTTCTGAAATTAGATATTCGTTTATTATTCAACAAGTTAGGCAGAGTTGTCAAGCCCTAAGCCGATTAAGTCAGGAAACATTTGATCTTATCGTCGTTCATTTGTCCCACGCTGATCCTCACGTTTTCGATACGGTTACTCAAATCAAACAGTTAGGCTTAACGCTACCAATTCTCGGATTAAGGGCGAACCAGGATGAACCCTTAAGCCTGCAAGTTATCCAAGCGGGGACACCGGATGATCAGGTGACCGAAAATCTCAAAAGTTACCGCTTAATTCGGGCATTTCGTCATGCGATTGACAGTCAGCAACGCCAAGAATGCCAACGTCTGAATCAGGAAAAATATCAGTCGGTTATCGATAATGTTAAAGAAGTCATTTTCCAAACCGATACTCACGGACACTGGACATTCCTGAATCGGGCTTGGACAGAAATTACTGGCTTTTCAATCGCTGAAAGTATCGGAACATCCTTTTTAAACGGTATTCATCCGGATGACTGGCAAAAGGGGCGAGACAACTTTGATGCGCTGATTACTGGAGTCCAACAATCCTGTCGCCCTACAGTACGCTACCTGACAAAATCGGGTGACATTCGCTGGTTGGAGGTACATGCGCGGATAAATTTTGCCGCCGATGGTACGGTTTCGGGAACCACAGGAACCCTCAATGATATTACGGAACAGGTGTTAACCCAATCCGCCTTACGCATTTCCGAAGAACGATTGCAAATGGCGTTATCTGGTAGTGATTTGGGATTATGGGATTGGCAATTAATCACTGGAGATATTTATTTTAATCCGCAGTGGAAAACGATGCTGGGGTATGCAGAATACGAAATCGACGATAATTTTCAGGCATTTGAAGAATTAGTACATCCTGAGGATTTCTCAAGAGTGAAAGCCGTATTAAATGCTTATATAGATAGATTAATTCCTATCTATGAAGTCGAATTTAGGATGCGATGTAAAACAGGGGAATGGAAGTGGATTTTGTCTCGTGGTAAAGTCTTTGAGTGGGATGAAGCCGGGAACCCACTAAGGATGACAGGGACTCATCGGGATATTAGCGATCGCAGACAAGCGGAGGAGGCTTTGCGAGAGTCAGAAGCGCGGGAACGGAAAAAAGCGTATCAGTTAGAACTTACCTTGTGTGAACTAAAAAATGCCCAAGCGCAGTTAGTCCAAACCAAAAAAATGGCATCCTTGGGACAGTTAGTGGCGGGAATTGCCCATGAGATTAATAATCCCATTGGTTTTATTTCCGGAAATGTTGGCTTTGCCCATCAATATGGGTGTGATCTGCTCAAATTGATCGATCTCTATCAACAGTATTATCCTCACCCTGTTGCCGCGATTCAAGATCAAATGGAAGCGGTTGAGCTTGACTTTCTCAGGACAGACTTTCCCAAAGCCCTCAACTCGATTCGCGAAGGCGTTGTTCGGGTTCAAGACATTGTGCGATCGCTCCAGCATTTTTCCCACCTGAATGAGGCACAGATGAAGACAATTGATTTACATCAGGGGTTGGAGAGTACCTTGATACTTTTACAGAATCGCTTCAACAAAAAACCCAACCGACCAGCTATTGAAGTGAATAAACAATTTGGTCAGTTGCCTAAAATTGAATGTTATCCGGGTCAAATTAATCAAGTGTTTATCAATATTCTTGGTAATGCGATTGAGGCGTTAGACGAAAAAAGCCAGCAGAATGATTCCTTTATACCCCAGATTAGGATTAGTACGGAAATAGCTGAGTTAAACTCAACCGTCATTATTCGGATTTCCGATAATGGTTTAGGTATTCCTGATCATCTGCAAGAGCATTTGTTTGAACCGTTTTTCACGACGAAACCTGTTGGACAAGGGACAGGATTGGGATTAGCCGTAAGTTATCAAATTATTGAGAAACACAAAGGAAAAATTACCTGTAATTCTCAAGTGGGTATCGGCACAGAGTTTGTGATTGAAATTCCGATCACGTTGAGTCATAAAACAGAACAATGGAGTCAAGTTCAATGGTTACGCCAAGCCATCGGTGCTTGAGGTTGGCTGTCACGCACTGAAGGGTAGAGAGACTGGGTGTGGGGTGTGGGGTGTTGCCCCTCCTGAAGAGAGATGATCGTCCCACGCTTTTGCTGTACACTCTGACCCTAAGGCGCAAATATTATCATCGGGTAAAATTTACTAAAGGTAGATTTATAATATTTTACTGCCAAATTGGCATGTGTTGATGGCAAAAATATGATTATCTAATATTAGAGTTTAAGAGAAAATCATGAAACATCCATTTGAACTAGACGTTTCGGACTTAGAACATCTTGATGACCTGGAAGATGTTATAAGTGAAGACAATTCACAAGTGACAGGAGGAACAGCACAAGCTACAACTATGGCAGTGGGTGAAGAAGGCGGTTATATGCAGCCTCCAAGACGATTTCCCCTTCCCTTTACCGTTCCCAAGCTTCCCGTTGATGCTGGAGGGGTTACAAGTGCAGCGTTAGGTGAAGAGGGTGGAGACCTAGATTGGTCTACATTCATCTAGAACATCAGCATACTGTTGGTCATTGAACTGGGGTTACGCCAGCCAACACTCTCCTATAAGATGGCAGAAATACCTCCCCAGTCAACAGTCAGAGAAATTATGAAGTTGCCAGATATTTCTCTAACTGCGGCTTCATAGTTTAGAGATGATTGAGCAAGCGCTAAAGGCTTATAATTGGTGAGTTAAGGTAGATATTACATTCAACACTGATTGGCTTAATTGGTATCTTTCCTAACTCACCTGATCGAGAATTCCGATTTGATTGATGAATATTTTAATCCTCGGCAACTCTGAAGATGTCCATGCTGTACACCTGAAAAATGCGCTCACCCAGGCAGGAGCAACCGTCTATTATTTAGATACTCACTTATTTCCTACTCAGTTAAAAATGTCTTGGCAACCTGATACTCAGTTGGGTTGTTTAAACTTACCTGAAGGTGTTAAGTTAGACTTTCAAGATATTCATAGCGTATTTTGGCGTAGTCTTTCCAGTATTGATCTGCCCTCATATCTGGAGCCAGAACAGCAAAGAATTGCCTTGAATGATTCAATGAGTGCGCTGCGAACTCTAATACAAGCCTGCCCAGCTCGTTGGGTTAATTCTTGGCAAGCCTATCAATTTCACAAAGAAAAACCTCTCCAATTGAGTCGAGTCAAACAATTAGGAATAGCGATTCCAGCGACTTTAATTAGTAATGATTCAGAGCAAGTCCTTAAATTCGCTCAATCTCAGCCCATGCTAGTTTTTAAGCCCGTCTATGGCGGGACACATACTCAGTTGCTTAAAGAATCTCACTTAGAACCGGAACGACTGCAATTAGTTCTCGGTCTTTCGCCAGTTACAATACAAGAATATATTCCCGGAACAAATATTCGCAGTTATGTGATTAATGGATCTGTCTATTCTGTGGAAATTCGCTCTCCGGCTTTGGACTTTCGGCAAGACTTACAGGCGGAATTACGTCCAGTCGAATTACCAGACAGGGTTCAACAGCAGTGTTTAGCTATTACCAAAGCCTTAATGCTGGAGTGGACAGCCATTGATTGGCGTCTGAGTCCCCAGGGTGAGTATGTATTTTTAGAGGCAAATCCTAGCCCGATGTTTTTACATGTCGAGTCTAAAACGGGTTTTCCCATCACTCAGGAATTGGTTCAGCTTTTGACAAAGTGAAGATTCAAACAAAATTATAATTGTTGGGACGGGTTTGACCGATAAGATTATTGATCAAACCGATAAGGATTGAGCTAGATGAAATAGGCGGACTGAAAACGCTGCCAGGTCTGAGTTCAGACCAGCCAAATTATGCAAAAATGAAAATGGCAATTTGCCGCTTTTTGTCAAATTCAGTCATGCCAATCCTTTCATGTATTCCCAATTGCCCCAAATCTTATTGGTTGATGATACTGTGGCTAATCTGCAATTAGTCTCAGATTGGTTAATGAAAGCAGGATTTAACGTCCTCGCGGTTAAAAGTGGCGTCCAAGCGTTAAAAATTGTGGCAATAACCTCACCGGATCTAATTTTGTTGGATGTGGTGATGCCAGAAATGGACGGGTTTGAAGTCTGTCGTCGTTTAAAAGCGCAGGAGGAAACCCAAGATATTCCAGTTATTTTTATGACAGCCGTTGCCGATCGCGCCAATCCTAGTTACAAGATTAAGGGGCTAAAGCTGGGTGCTGTAGACTATATCAGCAAGCCAATTCAGCTTGAAGAGGTGTTACTTCGCGTCCAGACTCACCTGCAACTGCGGGCGTTAACCCAGCAACTCACCGAACAAAATACCCGTTTACAGCAAGAGATTCGCGTGCATCATCAAACCCAACAGATCCTGCAAGAAACGGAACGTCGATGGCGATCGCTCTTGGAGAATGTGCAACTGCTGGTTATTGGCTTAGATTGGCAGGGGAATGTGGAGTATATGAATCCCTTTGGTTTAGGTTTAATGGGTTATACTCAGGCTGAAGTTGTTGGCAAAAACTGGTTCAACCTATTTATCCCACCCTCCGATCAGCCGCAACTGAAGCAGGTTTTCCATGAACTTTTATACCACAATAGCCACACCTACTACCAGAACTCCATTCGGACTAAATCCGGTGAAGAACGACTGATTGCGTGGAATAATACCGTACTCCGAGATATTACTGGCGCGATCGCAGGATTGATGAGTATTGGCGAAGATATTACCCAGCGTCAAGCGGTGGAACGGATGAAAAATGAATTCATCTCCCTGGTGAGTCATGAACTTCGCACCCCACTCACCTCAATGCGCGGTTCTCTGGGTTTGCTTAAGATGGGAGTCTATGATGATCAACCTGACAAAGCCAAACGGATGTTAGATATAGCGGCGGGAGACTGCGATCGCTTAGGGCGGTTGGTGAATGACATCCTCAGTTTAGAACGCTTGGATTCTGGTCAAGTAACCTTAGTCAAGGAAGTCTGCGATGTGGCAGATTTAATCAACCATTCCGTGGAAGCGATAGATGCGATCGCAGAGGCGGCGGGAATTGCTATCCAGGTGACTCCCCTAACGGCTCAAGTTTATGTTGCCCCTGATACTATTATTCAAACCCTGACGAATCTGTTGAGTAATGCGATCAAGTTTTCTGAGAGAAATACCACGATCACCGTGGGTGTGCAACATCAGTCAGATTGTATTTTATTTCAAGTTACCGACCAAGGACGAGGAATTCCCCGGGAACACCTTGAACGCATCTTTGGGCGATTTCAGCAAGTCGATGTTTCCGATTCCCGCCAAAAAGGAGGTACCGGTTTAGGATTGGCGATTTGCCGCAGCATTATCCAGCAACATGGGGGGGAAATTTGGGCGGAAAGTACCCTAGGTTCTGGGAGTACCTTTTATTTTACGTTGCCAGTTTATCAAGAATCAGTTCAGTATTAACCTGAAATTTGCTGTATCATTTATCTTTGCGAACTCAAGACTCAAAATTCACGCGCCATGCCCTCGAGGGTTAAGAAGGGTCAAACTTCCCCCAGCTCGCTCCTCTGAGGAAACGACAACGGAACGTTTAAGAACTGGCTTGGGGAAATCGAGCCAGGAGTTGCTCACGGGATAGTTGAGACAATTGTGAGAGGTATTGGCTTAAGTCTTGGGGGGGTAATCCTAATAAAGGAGTAACCAGTGCGGTGAGTTGAGCGTCCAATTCTCCAAAACGAATTCTGAGTAAATTTTCGACAATGAAACGTTGTGCCTGTTGAATTCCTGATTCACTATTTTCGAGTTGAGACAGTTGCAGTAGAAAGGGAGTTAACTGCTGAGAGGGCAATGCCGATAAGGGAGTGATTAAAGCAGCGAGGGTAGAGGTTAACTGTCCCAAGCGAGTCTGGAGAACGTTTTCGATAATCAGCCGTTGTCCCTGTTGTAGACCCTGTTGTAGACCCTGTTGTAATCCTTGTTGTAATCCCTGTTGCATAGCTTCTTCCCTGGCTTGTTGCCGAGCCGCATCCAGTTGTTGCCGATAAAGGGGTGCTAATGCCATAATTAACTCCCTCTCCTCTGTATCTAAGGGTTGTTCTTGATTGGCTTGTAAGTTGGCTTGCAAGTTATACAATAACTCTAGCGTAGACTCCCGCCGTTGGCTGTCTTCGGGTAATGCGGTGATCTCCTCGATGGCTTGCTGTTGGACTCTGCCCTTTCCCAAAAGTCTCAACCATAGGGTTTGGGGGGTACGGGGGAGTTGGTGAATGACGACGATGGCTGTTCGGAAAGCTTGGGGGAGAAAGTAGAGTCCACTTAACCAGTTTTGCTCATCACTGAAGGCTCCAAAGCTATCGAGTAAGGGTGTTGAGGCGGTGGGGGTGAGTATCCATAATTGGGAGAGTTCACTCAGATTAATGGAAGTGGACTCCCGTCTGGCGCGTCGTCTTAATTCCCGATGTAGGTCAAACAGTTTAGCCAGACAATCACAAATTTGATCGGCGGTGACGGCGTTGCGAAAAGGTTCAAAGACAGCAGGAGTTGTGACAAAGCGCCCTAAAAGTCCCAGAGAGAGGAGGTAGTCATTTGAGATAGAGGTGGGGATAAATAAAACGTCAACCTCTCGCACTTCCCCAGCAATGTCGCGACTGGTTTCCACTTTTCCGATAGGGGACAAGAGTTGGTCAAGATAGTCCTTGGCGAATTGGTCGTGAGGAAATCGAGTCATTGGGGCATGGGAATAGTCTACGAGTTTAGAAGTTTATCTTACTTTGCCAGTCTCAGCTGTTCGGCATTTAAACCTTAATGTCAAAAATTGCCAAATCCTTGTCGTAGTGTGAGCATCTTGCTCACTACCTATACCCAATTTAAATGCGTGACAGCTTATAAAGAATCAGTTCAGTAATATCTGTAGGGGCGCACCGACGTGCGCCCGATTTACCGACGTGCGCCCGATTTAATGGTAATATTATGTTCCTTGTTGCCCGTCATCATTTCCTCCTGCCTCCTACCTCCAATCGTCATAAATTCCTCATGTTTTCTATATAGGATAAGGTGAGGGATAATGGTGGCTCATTTTCACCAGTCCACGACTAACAAAAATCTGAGGAGGGGCAATCCGTGTCAAAAACTACATTAGCCAAAAATCAACTTTGCAAATGCCCAACCGGGATCAAAGGATTAGACGAAATTACTGATGGCGGATTGCCTTTAGGACGAACAACTCTGGTTTGTGGAACAGCCGGGTGTGGAAAGACGTTAATGGGGATGGAGTTTATAGTACGAGGTATCCTAGACTACTCAGAACCGGGTGTGTTCATGGCGTTTGAAGAAACAGCGGCAGAATTGACGCAAAATGTCGCCTCTTTAGGTTGGGATTTAGAAGAATTGACGGCAACGGAAAAACTCTTGATTGATTATGTTTATATTGATCCGCAGGAGATTGAAGAAACTGGGGATTATGATTTAGAAGCTTTATTTATTCGCCTCAGTAGTGCCATTGACGCCATCGATGCCAAGCGAGTTGTCCTGGATACCGTTGAAGTGCTGTTTTCTGGCTTGTCCAATACCGCGATTGTTCGGGCAGAGTTGCGGCGGTTATTTCGCTGGTTGAAAACGAAAGGGGTTACGGCAATTGTTACCGGGGAAAAAGGGGAGAACTCTCTGACTCGTTATGGCATTGAAGAGTATGTTTCTGATTGCGTGATTCGCCTTGATCACCGTCTCTACGAAGATATTTCAACCCGTAAGTTGCAAATTGTCAAGTACCGGGGGTCTAGTCATGGGACAAATGACTATCCCTTTCTGATTAATTCAGACGGGATTACTGTATTGCCGATTACATCCGTGGGATTAGATCATACCGTAATCCACGAACGGATATCGAGTGGGATTGAACGCCTCGACACTATGCTGGGAGGAGAGGGATATTTTCGTGGTAGCAGTATTCTGATCACAGGTACAGCGGGAACGGGAAAAACGACGTTGGCGGCACATTTTGCTGAAGCCACCTGTCGGCGGGGTGAACGCTGTCTCTATTTTGCCTTTGAAGAAGCCCCGCAGCAAATTATCCGCAATATGCAATCGGTTGGCATTAATTTACCGGAATTTGTCAACCAAGGCTTGTTACGGTTTCAGGCGAGACGTCCGACGGCTTATGGCTTAGAAATGCACCTGGTACAAATCCACAGTTTAATTCAAGAGTTTCAGCCCACGGTTGTGATTATTGACCCGATGAGTAATCTGACGATGGGCGGTACTCTCTTACAGGCAAAAGCCTTTCTCTTCCGTCTGATTGATCTGCTTAAATCCCAACAAATTACGGTTTTTTTGACGAATTTAATCCAAGGGGGGATGCCTGTTGAGCAGACTGAGATCGGCGTTTCCTCGTTAATGGATACCTGGCTGGAGGTGCGCTTTGTGGAGAGTAATGGCGAACGCAATCGTGTATTTTTTATCCTCAAATCTCGTGGAATGCAACACTCCAATCAGGTGCGGGAATTAAAATTAACCAAGCAGGGAGTCGAGTTAGTCGATGTCTATTTGGGAGAAGGGATGGTGCTGACGGGTACGGCGCGAAGGATTCAAGAGGAAAAAGAAAAAGCCGTGAACGTGACTCGAAAACAGGAATTTGAGCGCAAGCGCCGTGATTTTGTCCGCCAGAAAGCGATTATCCAATCCCAAATCACCGCCTTACAAGCACAGCTAGAACGGGAAGAGGAAGATATTGAACAGATGATGCAGGAGGAGCAATCACACCAAGATAATCTACAGCAAAACCGAGTCGCGATCGCGCAGCTTCGTCAGGCTGATTTCATTCAGGGTGGTGAGTAGATGTCTGTGGTTAAGTTCTCTTAAGTATATCAGTTGACTCCTGAACGTTTTCGGTGATGCTCCTATCCTGGATGGATTGAAATAGTTTACAATTTTTAATTCCGTATTTTATGACTTAAGACTGATGAATCAGGGCGTTTTTTTGTTTTGTTATTTCTGACAAGGGCGGGTTTTGTTGTTCCGTTATTTCTGATTAGCTGATTTAAGTTGATAAACCCGCTCCTACAGTTCCTAGACCTAGCCCTACAATAGAATTGATAGGATGAAAGATGAAAAAATTTTTAATTATTTTTACCGACTTAGATGGCACACTTCTGGATTCTGAAACTTATAGTTATCAGAAGGCTATTCCTGTTCTCAATACCTTAAAGGATAATCAGGTTCCGGTTATTCCGGTTACCAGTAAGACACGCCTAGAAGTCGAAACGCTATGCCAATCTCTGAAACTCAATCATCCGTTTATTGTGGAAAATGGTAGCGGTATCTTTGTTCCCCTCGATTATAACCCCTTAACCTTACCCAAAAGTAACCCATGGGCGGGTTATCATCTGCATCGCTTAGGTTGTACTTATGCTGAAGCAAGACGGGGATTAGAGAAAATAGCCACCGTTCTCAATGAACCCTTGCGGGGATTTGGGGATATGAGTGAAGCCGAAATTTGTCACTTGACAGGATTGTCCTGGGATGAAGCCAAACAAGCCAAGGCGCGGGAGTTTACCGAACCCTTTCTGACTCCAGACAAAACGACACCAGAACGCCTGAACGAGATTGTACAAGACTTAGGATACCGGATAGTTGTTGGCGATCGCTTCTGTCATTTGATTGGTGCTGGGGCAGGTAAAGGAAAAGCGGTACAGTGGTTGGTAGATTCCTACCAATCTGCTCAACCCGATGCCAAAATTACTACCCTGGGTTTAGGCAATAGTCCCAATGACTTGGAGATGCTGGAAGCGGTGGATATTCCCATCATTGTTCCCGGAAATAAAGGGATTCATCCCGGATTATCCGGTAAAGGATGGCAAGTCGCACCCGCACCCGGTTCTCAGGGTTGGGCGGAAGTGGTGAGGGGTGTTGTCTTGGGGGAGATGGAGTTGTAAAACTTACTTTTGGTCGAGATTTGGAAAACCTCTCTCCAAACCTCTCTCCTGCAAGGAGAGAGGCTTTGAATTCCGTATTGGAAGTTGTCTGATTAGATGTTAGATTGTCTATGCTGGGCTAATGTGCGTCTAGGGTTCATCACGTCGTAAAATCCGCCACAGGTGTTCGGTTGCACTCACTAGGCGAGGACTAGAAGATTGTTTAAAGTAATAGATAAGAGATAGGAAAACAAACGACACTACCCAAATTCGATTATCACCATGAACAATCTGCCCAATCGAGTTCCAGAATTATTTGATCACGACGGCGAAGGCGGTAACTTACTCTGGCAATATGTCCAGTCTCTGCATCCAGAAACCGTCGCCCAACTCTCTAAACCCGATCCGGAAGTGGTTCAGGTGATGGAACGTAACCTAATCGGAATGTTAGGCGCACTCCCTCACGAACATTTTAATGTCACTGTTACGACCAACCGCGAAAATCTGAGTCGGTTATTAGTTTCTGCGATGATGAGCGGTTACTTTCTCCGCAATGCTCAACAGCGCATGGAATTTGAAAAGTCGCTGCACGAAGTCGCAGAAATGCATGATAATTAATTGATAACCTGTGAACTCAGGACAAAGGACGAAGGACGACGGACAAAGGACAACCTTGTCATCTGCCATCAGAAGTGAGATGATCGCTCAAAATGAGTGGTAAACTTCCCTGATGGCTAACCCTTTTCCCCAGAAAACTCCCAGTGAACCCTTGAATTTGCCCACCAAACTCGCTTATGGAGTTGGAGAACTGGGAGGAGAGATTCCGGGTAACATCTTAGTCTTTTTCTTGCTGTTTTTTCTCACCAATGTCGCGGGGTTAAATCCCACCTTGGCGGGGAGTGTTTTGCTGATTGGCAAGGTTTGGGATGCGATTAATGATCCGATGATCGGGTATTTGAGCGATCGCACTCGTTCCCCGTTAGGGCGGCGTTACCCGTGGATGCTGATTGGGGCGATTCCCTTGGGGATTGGCTTTGGCTTACAGTGGTTTGTTCCGCCTACCTCAAATCAATGGCTACTGTTTGCCTATTATGGCGGAATTGGGATTCTATTTTATGCCGCGTTTACCTCGGTTGTTCTCACCCATAATGCGTTAGCGGCTGAACTCACTCAAAGCTATGATGAGCGCATTGGTTTAATTGGCGTTAAAGCCGCGTTTAGTATCGGTGCAAGTATTTTCTCGCTGGGTTTAGCCCAGATTATTTTTGCCCAGATTGATGATCCGTCTCAAGAGTATCGGATTCTGGGAACAATTTGTGCAATCGTCGCCACGTTAGCGATTTTCCTGTGTGTTTGGGGAACGTATAAGCGTTATAAGCAAATTGAAGCCCAACGGGAATCCGTGACTCAAGTATCGTTTTTACCCATCACCCAACAGTTTCGGATTGCGTTCAGTAACTTCCCGTTTATTTGTGTAATTGGGATTTATTTGTGTTCTTGGTTAAGTCTGCAAACAACGGCGGCGATTCTGCCCTATTTTGTGATTCATTGGATGGGATTACCGGATCACCACTTTACCCAAACCGCCCTAACCGTTCAAGGGACAGCCCTAAGCATGACATTTGTCTGGAGTGCGATCGCGAAACGTGTGGGTAAACGGGCTATCTATGGCATGGGTATCCCGTTTAGCTTATGCGCGTTGCTGGGACTGTGTTTCTTACAACCCAATCAAGTGGGATTAATGTATGTTCTGGCGGTATTTGTGGGGCTGGGTTTGTCCACGGCTTACATTGTACCCTGGTCAATGCTTCCCGATGTTGTTGATTTCGACGAACTCAACACCGGACAACGACGGGAGGGTATTTTCTATGGGTTAGTGGTACAAATACACAAAATTGCCGTCGCGATCGCACTATTCCTCGTGGGTAAAGCCCTAGATATGTCGGGGTTTATCTCCAGCACATCTGAACAGTTACCCACGACTCAACCAGAATCCGCGTTGTGGACGATTCGTCTGCTGATTGGTCCGATTCCCGCTATTGTCCTCATGGGCGGTTTAGCTTGGGCGTACTTCTATCCGATTAGTCGTTCCTTCCATGGCGAAATCCTCCTAAAACTCATCGAACGCCGGAATACGGAAACGTTAAGAGATGGGGGAGATGGGGGAGATAGGGGAGATGGGAGAGATTAAGTATGAAACAATAAGATTGTTAAATAACTTTATAGTGATATAAAATAATTAGAAGAAAATTTACAGTAATGCCTCGTCGATTCCTGGATCAGGCAACGATAGAGATATAGATAGGAAAACCTCCATGAATAACCTTCACCATAACCAACGGCAGCACAGGCATTGTCGGTATCGTCAGACAACCCTGGAGACGGGCAACCATGGGCGACGACGCAGAGGGTGTCGATTCCCCTTACTTTTGACGGGATCTAGACAACCTCTCTCCTGCAAGGAGAGAGGCTTTTCACAACCCAGTCATGTTGTGAATCAACTCAACTCCGAAACCCAAGCCGCGTTGGTTGAAGCCATCGAAGATGAATATAAAGCCCGCGCTTTCTACGAAGCGGTTATCAATAAGTTCGGTAGTGTGCGACCATTTAGTAATATTGTTCACGCCGAAGCCAGACACGCTCAACGATTGGCAGCCCTGTTCATGAAGTATGGAGTGCCAGTACCAGCAGATACGTTTACTGGAACGATTGAGGCACCCGATAGCCTAAAAACCGCCTGTCAAATCAGCATAGACGGCGAAATCGAGAATCTCAAAATGTACGATCGCTTCTTATCCTTTGTCCAGGAACCTGATATCGTTGCAGCTTTCTCCCAATTGCGTGACGCTTCCGCTAATCGCCATTTACCTGCGTTTGAGCGCTGTTACAGTCGATTGTAACGGGTTATTTGTCATTGATCATTGGTCATTGGTCCTTTGTCAATAACCGATAAGTTAAAACGTATTTAAGGTTTTCCGGGGCGAATTTATGTCAGCCAGCCCAATTGAACAACTCCCTCTCCAACCTACCCATGATGTCGGAACTACTCTAGATGATCAAGCAATTCAGGAATGCTGTAACTGGTTGAGTTTTCACCGAGTTTGGGGAGAACTTAGCGACGCTGCGATTCAAGCCATGGCGAGGGCTTTTAAACCCTTGACAGTGGAACCGAATCGCGAAATCTATCGCCAAGGATTACAGCCAGCGGGTTTGTATCTACTCAAATGGGGAACTGTGGAGATTTATCGCCATTCTCTGGTGGGTAGAACCCATATTACTTATCGCAATGCGGGGGAAACCTTTGGCTATGTGCCATTAGTAGAAAACCAAGACACCGCTAGCTATCGCGCCAGCGCCGTCGCCCTGACGAAGAGTGAAATTTGGTTCCTCGGACAAACTGAGTTTCGTACCCTCTGTCGCACCTATCCAGACTTTCAAGGGGCAATTAATACCCTATTGGCGCAAGACTTAGCCAACTTTGCCATGCGAATGGCAAAGGAACAGGCGAGAATTCAGGGGTTACAGCGCTATATTCAGCCCGTACCCAGGGGAGAAGATATCATCGGTACGAGTAAAGCCACCAAAAAACTGCGATCGCAGATTCAACAAGCCCAGGATGACCTAAAACCTGTCATGTTTCAAGCCCCAGCCGGGAGTGGCAAAACCTTCTTGGCGGGGTTAATTCATGCTGGTTCATCCCTGCAAAACCGTCAGTTTGCCGAAATTGACTGCGCTGAGTTACCCAAAACTGAAGCGGGTGTCGTGAATACCGATGCCCTATTTGGTAAACAGGGAGAACAACTGGGGGTGATTGAACTACTTGAACGGGGGAGTTTACTGATTGATAATGTCCATCTCTTAACCCCTCAAGAGCGCGATCGCCTAATTCACTTTATCAAAACAGGCAGCTTTACCCCCAATCCCAACCCCGAACCTGAGGAATCCTCACCGCCACCCCTTGTCCAATCCTGGGTGCGCCTGATCCTCGCCAGTCCCCAAAAAATCGCCTTGTCTGGGGTAGATGTTCATACCATCAAACTCTTTAGCCTCCCCCAACGTAAAGGAGATATTCCCGAATTTGCTCGCTATTTCCTCCATAAATTCTGTCGCCAACGCGAGGAAATCCTGCAACTGGATCAAGCCAATTTGCGCCGATTAATCAGTTATGATTATCCCGGAAATATTGCCGAACTCGCAGGAATCCTGCAACGCGCCGTCTTGATGACACCCGCCGGACAATCGGTGATTCCAGAACAGGTTCTTTGGTCTGTAGAATCAAAGAAAAATGCCTTCCGCGTCGATTTACTCAACCAACTACCTTGGTTACGTAAATTTCTCTTAAGTGACTGGTGGCCCCAACGGTTCTGGTTTATCGTCATGGCAATTTTTATCCCAGTGACAGTGATGGGATATATCGGTCCGCAAAGCCGAGATGCCAGTATTACGTTGAATTTTTTCTGGGCGTGGTGGTGGCCCCTCTACCTCTTTTTATTTGCCTTTGTCGGTCGCCTTTGGTGTGCAATATGTCCGTTTATGATTACAGGGGAATGGATTAGAAAAGTCTCCCTGTGGATATTTCCGCGCCAACTCTTACCGTGGTCCACGAAATGGTTAAATAAATGGGGCGCTTGGGTGTTATTTGCCGGATTTGTGGCGATTTATTTGTGGGAGAAACTCTGGGATTTACCTCATACGCCTTACCTGTCCTCTTGGCTATTAGTCGCCATTGCTGCGGGTGCGGTGATTTGTAGTGTCATTTATGAACGCCGCCTCTGGTGTCGCTATCTCTGTCCCATTGGTGGGATGAATGGGATGTTTGCCAAACTTTCTATGATTGAAGTGCGATCGGTTCAGCAAGTTTGTGGGAGTCAATGCAGTACGTTTGGTTGTTATAAAGGTAGTGAGGCGACACCCGTTAATTTTAGGAATCCCTTACCGAATGAAGGACAAGCCACAGGAGGATGTCCTCTCTATTCTCATCCGGCTCAGTTACAGGATAATCGAGATTGTGTGTTATGTATGACCTGTCTTAAGGCTTGTCCGAACCGTTCAGCGCAATTCAATTTGCGATTTCCGGCGGCGGATTTATTGGAGAATCATCAAGGATTTTGGGCAGAAGTGGCATTGATGTTGCTCTTATTTGGCGGCGTCTTTATGCACTATTCGCACCGGATTCTGGGGTGGTTGGGTTTGGGAAATATACCCTTAGATTCTGAGCATTTATTGACGGCGTTCCCTGTGGTGACGTTATTGCTGCTGATTCCCTTTGTCGCGACCTATTTGACCCATCAACTGGCGCGTCTATTTGACCAAGAAATGCCGGATTATTTAAGGGTCATTTATGCCTATCTGCCCATGGTGTTAGCGGCGAACTTAGCCTATTATGTGCCAGCCGGAATTACGGAAGCAGGTCAAATTTTACCTGTTATGGCTCGTACTTTTGGCTATTCTGGGGTGAATTGGCCAACGTTAACCTGGAGTATGGATGTGGCGAGTTTTTTACAGGGGGTGACGTTGCTTTCACTTTTAGCGTTCAGTATCTATCCGTTGTTAAAAATTACCCAACGTCCGTTCTGGAACAATTTACCTCATTTGGTGCTGATGGCTGGTTTTACCGTGGTTTTCTTTCAATTAATGATCGGGTGAATTTCAGTGTTTAGGTAAGCGAAGACAGCGCAATGACGAACCAACTATAAACTATAATTAGTGAGCAAGAGACTCTCAAGTAAAGACATGACTACAGTTGCTATCTTGCCAGTATCCGATGCAAGCGGTGAGAGGCTTTATCGAGCGATTGCAGGTGATAAGCAATCCACTGGTAAAACCGCAGGTGAAGCGTTAGATGCATTGACCGCCCAGCTAGAAGGAGGTGAATTAGGTACTCTACTGATTCTCCAAAGCTTTCGTCCTGACTGGTTTTTTAGTGAAGTTGAGCAACAGCGTTTATCTAAGTTGATAAATCGGTGGCGAACAGCCCGCGATCAGGGACAGACGCTACCTCCAGAACAACAAGCGGAGTTAGATAGTCTTGTCGAGGCTGAATTGAAAGCCGCCACAGCCCGAACCGCCGCTTTGATACAGCAACTGAACCCATGAATCCTTTCTATACTCTAGTTGCTGATCGTGCCTTTCATCGCTGTGAATATTGTCATGCTCCTGAACTGGTATTCAACTTTCCGTTTGAAGTCGAACACATCATACCCCTTTACCGAGGCGGCGCTAATGCTGAATTCAATCTGGCTCTTGCTTGTCGCTCCTGCAATCTGCGTAAAGGAACTCGTATCAGTGGACTCGATCCTGAATCCAATCGGGAAGTTCGTCTGTTTCATCCCAGACAAGACTTGTGGGATGATCATTTCCAAGTAGACAGCGATTCGGGAAAATTGGTGGCGAAAACACCTATTGGAAGAGTCGCGATCGCGTATTTAGAGATGAACAGTCAAGCACAAGTAACAGCAAGGCAACTATGGATTCGTTTAGGTTTATTTCCCTAAGACTTTATAGTAAGTGAAATTGTACTTCCATCTGCCATCTATGAAAATTTACTCGAATATTACAGATGTTATCGGTAGCACTTCCCTGGTGCAACTTCAACGCCTTCCTCAACGTCACGGCTGCGTCGCCACAATTGTCTTAAAACTGGAGGGGATGAATCCAGCCAAATCGATTAAAGACAGAATCGCGATTAGTATGGTTGCGGAGGCGGAGGAGGCGGGATTGATTCAGCCGGGAGTTTCGACGATTATTGAGGCGACATCGGGGAATACGGGTATTGGTTTAGCCATGGTTTGTGCGGCTAAGGGATATCGTTTAATTTTAACCATGCCAGAAAATATGAGCCGTGAGCGTCAGCAATTGGTGAAAGCCTACGGTGCGGAGGTTATGCTGACACCTGCTAAAGCAGATATGGCTGGCGCGATCGCCCGGGCGAATGAGTTGCTGGCGACTCTCCCAAATACGTTTTCCCCACAACAATTTAGTAATCCCGCTAACCCGAAAATCCATTATCAAACCACGGGACCAGAGATTTGGCAAGGGACAGATGGACAAATTGAGTATCTTGTGCTAGGCGTTGGCACAGGGGGGACACTCACCGGGGCGGGGCGCTATCTCAAACAACAAAAACCCCAATTGAAAATTGTGGCAATTGAGCCAACTAAGAGTGCGGTTTTAAGTGGCAAACCTGCGGGAATCCATAATTTACAAGGAATTGGTGCGGGGTTTGTTCCTGACGTGTTGCGGGTGAATTTGATTGACGAAATTATGCAGGTGAATGAGGCGCAAGCCTACGAAATCGGGCGTCAGTTGGCGCAGGATGAAGGAATTCTCAGTGGCATTTCTACAGGGGCGGCGGTGTATGCTGCATTACAGATAGGTTGTCGTCCCGAAAATCGCGATCGCCTAATTGTGGTGATTCAAGCCAGTGGTGGAGAACGGTATCTGAGTACACCAATGTTTGCCCATTAATCTGTCATGTATTTAAATTGGGTACGAGTAGCGAGCAAGATGCTCGTACTACAAGTATGGCGTCATTATTGATATTTAAGGTTTAATCGTTAGCCTCTCTCCCTCTATAATCTGTTGATGTAATACATTAAATTTGCAAATAAAAAAATGTTGCAGTGATAAGCGTTAACAATGTAATCTAGGAGCTAGTGATACAGAAGGAACCTCCCATGCACGAGCCTCTACCATCCTCGCCGCCAAACTGGTACGAACAGGTTAAGCGGAATCACATTGTCCGGGCGCTGGAAACAATCCAAGACTTATTTATCATTTCCCTCTGTGTTGGCTTATTTGCTTTTATGGCGATTCAGCTACGAGAGATGTTTGTGGAGTTGCTACCGCCCTTAGATTTCCCTGGCGTAACGTCAGATATTCTGTTCTTGCTGATTTTGGTTGAATTATTTCGACTGCTGATTATTTACTTACAAGAACAAAGGGTATCGATAGGCGTCGCGGTAGAAGTTTCCATTGTCTCCGTTCTGCGGGAGGTGATTGTGCGAGGAGTCTTGGAAACCTCGTGGATTCAAATTTTAGCTGCCTGTGCGTTCTTAATTGTGATGGCAGCCTTATTAATTGTACGAGTCTATTTGCCGCCAACATTCGATGGGATTGATCCGGAGAAACGGTTCTCTATTCGATATAAACAGCCGACTCAGCATCAGGTTAATGACTCTAATAATAACCCGTTAACGCCTTACCCCAAGACGACTGTTGTGGCAGATAAAAGAGGTCACTGAATTCCGAATATCACGTTATTTGCTGTTCCCTTTTTCCTAATCTCAGAACTTACGCAGCCACACCCTATATATTGGTTAAGATGCGTTACAC
The DNA here is from genome assembly GCF_040220235.1 of Coleofasciculus sp. B1-GNL1-01. Classification (NCBI taxonomy): domain Bacteria; kingdom Bacillati; phylum Cyanobacteriota; class Cyanophyceae; order Coleofasciculales; family Coleofasciculaceae; genus Coleofasciculus; species Coleofasciculus sp. B1-GNL1-01. The sequence goes on along the minus strand of NZ_JAVJTO010000051.1, from coordinate 74,386 downwards.
TACGCTCTCCCCACCCTACATATAGATCCTTTGCGTAAGTCCTAATTTAAACCGTCAACATTAATCTCATCCAACTGATTCTCTATGACTACAATACCTAATATTAAACCCCGTGATGTCCAAGTTGTCGCCATCGAAGGAACGGATACAACGGTTTTGCGATCGCGAACCTGGGATAGACTCAAGTTTGAGGTGGAATATTCCCTACAACGGGGGACTACTGCCAACTCTTATCTTATCCAAGCCGATAAAACAGCGCTGATTGATCCGCCAGGGGAATCGTTTACTGAAATCTTCCTGACTCAATTGCAGCAATGCCTAAATGTGCAGCAATTAGATTATGTGATTTTAGGTCACGTTAATCCCAACCGAATGGTGACGCTGAAAGCCTTGCTAGACTTAGCCCCGCAAATTACCTTTGTTTGTTCTAAAGCCGGGGCAGTTGCGTTACAAAATGCCTTACGGGAACACCAATGTAATGTTTGGGTACCTAAAGGCGAGGAAACCTTAGATTTAGGTCAAAATCATCAGCTACAATTCATTCCCATCCCCACACCCCGTTGGCCCGATGGACAATGTACTTATGACCCCCAAAGTCGTATCCTATTTACCGATAAACTCTTTGGCGCCCATGTCTGCGGCGATGAACTCTTTGACGAAAACTGGAAACGCTTAGACGAAGACCGACGCTACTATTATGATTGTCTCCATGCCGCCCAAGCACGACAGGTAGACGTCGCCCTGAACAAACTAGCCACGTTCTCGGCGAAAATGTACGCCCCGGGTCATGGTCCGATTGTTCGTTATAGCCTCAGCCGATTCATCCATGATTATCGCCAATGGGGTCAGCAGCAAACCGAACAAGACTTGACAGTGGCGCTAATTTATGCATCAGCTTATGGAAATACCGCAACCTTAGCCCAAGCGATCGCCAAAGGAATCACCAAAACTGGTGCAGCTGTCGAATCGATTAACTGTGAATTTGCCGAACCGACTGATATTGAAGCCGCAATTCAACGCAGTGATGGCTTTTTAATTGGTTCCCCAACCCTAGGCGGACATACCCCCACTCAAGTGCAAACGGCGTTAGGGATTGTCCTCTCCAATGCTGCCAAAACCAAACTGGCTGGGGTGTTTGGATCGTATGGCTGGAGTGGCGAAGCCGTTGATGAAATTGAAAGTAAACTCTTAGATGCGGGGTATCGCCTGGGATTTGAACCGATTCGAGTTAAGTTTAAACCTGACGACGAGACAATTCAATATTGTAAAGAAGTCGGCACAGATTTTGCCCAGGCGCTGAAAAAATCCAAGAAATTCCGCGCCCCCAAACAAGCCGTCAGCAGCGCCCAAATTGACCGAACGGCGCAGGCGGTGGGACGAATTGTCGGATCATTATGTGTTGTCGCGGCGCAGCGCGGGAATGTCCGCAGTGGTATGTTAGCCTCTTGGGTAACGCAAGCCTCATTCAATCCGCCAGGAATTACTGTTGCGATCGCCAAAGATCGGGCAGTTGAATCTCTGACGCATACGGGAGATAGTTTTGTCCTGAATATCTTAAAAGAAGGGATGAATGTCCGGCGACACTTCTTGCAATCCTTTGCCCCAGGGGATGATCGATTTGCGGGGTTAGAGACGGAAACAGCGGAAAATGGTTGTCCGATTATTAAAGATGCCCTGGCTTATTTAGAATGTACGGTTAAGAGTCGGATGGACTGCGGCGATCACTGGTTAGTCTATGCGGTTGTTGATAATGGTAAAGTATTGCAATCAACCGGGATGACGGCCGTACATCACCGCAAATCAGGCAATCGTTATTGATTGTTCGTAGTTGCGCTTTAGCGCCATAAACCAAAAAGGACAGGTAAGCTACTTAAACAGTAGTCACGGTATGGAGTGTGGGGTGATTAGGTAAAACTACAACACCGACTCTCCATTTCCCGTTCCCCCTTACCAGCATCCATGGAAAACAACGCCGTTAAACGATTTGGGCAATCAACATCTGGCAAAATTGGTCTAGGAATCACGTTCACCATCATCATATTGGCGCTGCTAGCACCGATTCTCAATCCTTATAATCCCGCAACAGATCGCAATTATACCGCCCGGTTACAACCCCCCAGCTTGGATCATTGGTTTGGCACTGATGGTTTAGGACGAGATATTCTTGACCTGGTATGGTATGGGTTACGCACGTCTTTGTTTATCGGTTTAGTTTCCGTGGGATTAGGGTTAATTGTGGGAGTTGTGTTGGGGTTAATCGCGGGTTATTTTCGAGGCGGGTTAGAAACCGTGATTGGCTGGTTCACTGATATTCTGTTAGCCTTTCCCTCAATTCTACTTGCGATCGCGATCGTCACGGTAACCGGTCCTAGTATCTCCAGTGTGATGATTGCTGTGGGTGTGGTGCAAGTCCCCATCTTTATCCGTTTGACTCGCAGTATGGTGCTATCCTTGCGGGAACAGGACTTTGTGCAAACCGTGCGATCGTTTGGTGCTACGTCGGGACGGATTATTGTTTATCATATCTTACCAGCTAGCTTAAGTCCTTTAGTTGTTCAAGCCACTCTTTCTATTGGTACGGCTACCTTAGAAGCAGCGGGATTAGGTTTTTTAGGGTTAGGCGCACAACCTCCCACGCCGGAATTAGGAACGATGTTATCCGATGCATTTAAGGGCGGCTATTCCCTATCATCTCCCTGGACAATTTTGTTTCCTGGTTTGTTTATTACCCTAACTGTTTTAGCCTTTAATTTACTCGGAGATGGTTTAAGAGACGCTTTAGATCCCCATATTTAGGTAGAAGGGTAGGGACACGGCATTGCCGTGCCCTATTCTAGCAGTAGACTGAACCGAATCTGATATTACACAAGCGTTGGAACCGTCAGCAGTTCAGCTTGAGGCATTTCAATCAGAGATTCAACAGTCTCATTCGTGAAAGGATCTCCGATACCGATGCTGTTTGTCAGATTAATCGGCGTCACTTCACTAGCAGTAAACGAGTCTGATACATCTTGATGACTAGCTAAAGTCATTTGTTCAGTTGAAGGATCAAAGCTCTCCTGACTGCCATTTTCTTCAGTTACAAGCAGATGCGAATGTCCATCATTGTCGAAACCCTCAACACCTGTATTGCCTAAAAGTTCGTCACCTCCCGACGCAACCGTTGTCAAAGAATCAGCAGTATTTTGCATCATTGCATTCACCGAAAAATCACTGGAATTAGCCGCATAAAGCTGACTTTGAGGGATAATCTCCTCCGATTGACTCGCACTCGACCAAGCCAGTTGTGCCACTGATTTCCCCCAGTTTTCATAATACTCCATGCGAATTTCGTACTGTTGTCCCGCCTCTAGGTCAATCGTGCCACGATTATCGGTAACCGCATGGTCTGTCCAATTATCAACCAGTAGCTGGTCATTTACCCACAATCGCACCCCATCATCAGAAGAGGTTTTGAACTGATAGGTTTCGGAATAAAGCGGTTCCACAAACCCCGTCCAGCGTACCGAGTAGGTATTGGAATCTATCGCCGCATCGGGTGAACCTGAACCCCAGTTAAAGTCCACAGTTTCATCAGTGCGAGTTAAGGCTAAGTCGGTAAAATCGCGGTTGTTGTAATATTCGGCAGTTAAACCTGTACCGTTACCACTCACATCTGGACTGGGCGTATCAACAGCAGGAGAATAAAGCTGAGATTCCGGAATAATCTCTTTACTTTGACTCTCACTTGACCACAACAATTGTGCTACCGATTTCCCTTTGTTTTCGTAGTAGTCCATGCGGATGTCATACTGTTGACCCCCTTGCAGGTCAATTGTGCCACTATTTTCTGTCGCCGCGTGATTTGTCCAATTGTCAATCAGTAGCTGGTCATCCACCCACAGGCGTACACCATCATCAGAATTGGTGAAGAATTCGTAGGTTTCTGAGTAGAGGGGTGCGACTGAACCCGTCCAGCGTACCGAGTAGGTATTGGCGTCTATCGTCGCATCGGGTGAACCTGAACCCCAGTTAAAGTCCACAGTTTCATCGGTGCGAGTTAGGGCTAAGTCGGTAAAATCGCGGTTATTGTAGTATTCGGCTGTTAACCCTGTACCATTACCACTAACCTCTGGACTGGGAGTATCAACAGCAGGGGAATAAAGCTGAGCTTCCGGAACAATCTCCTTATCTTGACTGTTACCACTCACATCTGGACTGAGCGTATCAACAGCAGGAGAATAAAGCTGAGATTCCGGAATAATCTCCTTACTTTGATTCTCACTTGACCACAATAATTGTGCTACTGATTTGCCTTTATTTTCGTAGTAGTCCATGCGGATGTCATACTGTTGACCCGCTTGCAGGTCAATTGTGCCACTATTTTCTGTCGCCGCGTGATTTGTCCAATTGTCAATCAGTAGTTGGTCATCCACCCACAGGCGTACACCATCATCAGAATTGGTGAAGAATTCGTAGGTTTCTGAGTAGAGAGGTGCGACTGAACCTGTCCAGCGTACCGAGTAGGTATTGGCGTCTATCGTCGCATCGGGTGAACCTGAACCCCAGTTAAAGTCCACAGTTTCATCAGTGCGAGTTAAGGCTAAGTCGGTAAAATCGCGGTTATTGTAATATTCGGCTTTTAGACCATTCCCGCTACTATTAGTAGGAAGATCATCGTCGATAGAGATATTGTCAATGGCAATGAAGTCGCCTTTCTCTAGGTCAGGATCATCGACAGCCACTTGGAACACTAGGAATTGATACCCCTCACCGAAGTCCACATCCCAGTTGAAAGTAGTCCAGTCGAAAGTTGAACCCCCGACAGTTTGCTGTAAGAGCATCTCCTTGGTCATCGGAATTGCTCCCGCTTGGTTTGGACCATCAAGACGCCATACTTTATTATTAAATTCTCCATCAACACCCCAGACACTAACCGTAATTTCATTTGCCTTATCTGTGCCTTCGGTGTTTTTGATATCAATACTCAGACTCTGCTGACCCCGCCGAACACCCTTATCCAGAAATATTTGACCGATTCCCACATTCGCAGGACCCCCTGAGACAACAGCAGCACCATCATCGCCAATGTCAGGATCTAGTGACCATCTCGAGGCAATCCAACCCTCTCCTGCGCGTGAGCTGTTAAAGGCATGGCCAGCTCCACCAAATTCCTGAGAAACGCTAAAGGTGCTGTCTGTGATTAAGTTTGGATAAGGTGTTGGGATGACCTGAACCTGTTGAGTTAGGGTACTGGTTGCGCCTTGGCTATCCCAAACCGTCAGGCTGACATTGTGAGAACCGATTGAGTCAAATTGGTGATTGACTTGGCGACCGAATTCGTCGATACTTCCATCATTATCAAAATCCCAACCGTAACTCGCGATCGCGTTACCAGCAAGTTCCAGTGAGGTGGATGGGTCGCTGTCGAATGAATCGCTAGCATCAAAGGTGACAACACCTTGATCACCAACGGACTCATAACTGAAAGCAGCAGTGGGAGCAAGGTTAGAAGCAGAACTTTCAAACTGAGTGTTTACAATCTCAAAGTAATCCGGGAAAGCCTTTGGGTCACCAAAGGAATGCCGCTTCTTTGATAGGTTATTGGTGTTGTTTGCTAAATAGCTGTCTTCAAGACGTGAGCCAAGGAATGATATCGGATTGTTGTAATCTCCCTCTCGCGGTAAGCGAATCCCTTGCTCGAAGCCTTCAATGCGAAGATTTTTATACAAAAAGTCTTGAGCAGGAGTGTTGCCACTGATACCGTGACCACGACCTGCGTTCTGAGATCTCCATTCCACGGAAACGGGTTTCTCAACGTTACCAACAATCAGCCCATTGACAAAATCAATCTGTGTGCTGTACTTAGTAAAAATCCCTTCACCATGGATATTCCAAAGTTTGAAATTATCAACCAGGGAACGAGCATCATGAGGTTCTTTCAAACCGCCAGCCTGAAACGCCAACTGACCATCGTTGTTCCACATGTGTTTCCAGAAGATGATCCCCACATCCGAGTTATAGCTCTCGAAGCCTGATAACCGACGCAGGGGTACATTCGCCACATCGATTGTATTGGGATCATCATTACCCTCAAAAGCTTGGTAGAGAAATTGTCGTTCTGGGGGCAAGTTAGCGATTGCGACATTATCAGCATCTCTGACACTACTTATACCATTCGCATGACTGAAAATATTGATCCCGCTACCTGCTGCACTAATGGCAATATTGTCAACCATCTCCACTTGGGCAGCTCCTTGCACCCAGTACCCCTCACCGTTAAAGCCGAAGTCAAAGAAAGCAGCACGATCTGAGTTATCTAAATCTCCTTGGGGACGGTCATCGCCTGTAGTTTTGATGGTAATGTTATTGCGCCATGCACCGAGTTCATTTCCGGCTTCTGCGGCAATTCCAGACCCAACAACATCGAACACCACATTGTCTTCCAAGACGGCGTGGCTGTCATGATGCACAATTCCCCACCCCGGACTGCCGACAATGGCGTTACCTTTGACTAGAGACGGTGTACTGTTGATATCCTCAGCCCCAGTGCGATGCAGATGCAATGCATATCGCCCACGGGGATTGGTTCCGGAACCGGGCGAACCATCGACATTTTCTCCTGGGTCATCAACAAGCTGATTTTTATCCGTCCGTCCCAAGTTGTAAAATCCGGCGTTTTGTACCTCGACATCGGGGTTATGCATGAACATCACATGACCCCGTTGCTGAGTGGGGACTGTCTCAGCGTTTTCGGTCTCGAAGATAACGTTCCGACTGGTGTTGGCGATGTAAAGGTTTAAGTCCTCGTCCTCGAATCCTTCGGGGCGCTGGTGGTCAAATCGGAGTACGGTGTTATCACCAGAAGTAATGTCGTTGTTGGTAAATTGAATCCGGTTGCCGTTAATTTCGGTGATGGTTAGGACTTCATCTTGGAACCGACTGTTATCTTCATCCGAACCGTCGGGATTGTAGGATGTTCCACCTAAGACTAATTGATCCCCAACTTGCCAGCCAGCAGGTGTAGTCATGCCATCGGGCAGATTTAACACCAGTTCATTATCACCGGCTGATGCGTCTGTTTGCAGCGATATAAAATCGAGTTTTTCTGCACCATGGATTCTAACTTGACCGTGAGTGATAACGCCACGACTAATGAGTGTGGAGTCCCAATTGGCATCAATTTCTCCATCGTTGGCAATGACAATTCGGGCAGTTTTATTGGCTTGAATCGGATTGGCTTCACTACCAATCGTTAATGTACTTGTCGGTGATGCGATAAATGTGTCTACGACGATTTTGGTATTGCGGTTGTGGGCGAATTCCAATGTTCCGTCCACGCGCACGGTTTCTAGACGAGTGTCACTCTCGGCGTCGTAGGTGACATGAACGCCTTCAGAAATGACGACTTTAGCATCAGTTCCAGGAACTTGACCTTGCTCCCATGTATTTGGATCAAACCATGACCCATCGTTTATAGCGACATGAGTTGCGGCTGAATGAGGAACTAAATCCAATAGTTCTAGATGTTCGGTTTGCTTGCCTGGATGGTCTTGATGAGGAAGATTGTGATTATGTTGCATACTCATCATTGATGTATCGTCAGTCCCAGCGAGGTTGGCGTCTAGTTGCATAACGTTTGGATTAATCAGTGTAATCAGTTAGTTTCCAGAAAGCAGTCATCTTTGGATGGCTATTCGCGATCGCTGACCACAAGGAGCGGCATACACACTAAAATCGACTATGACTCATCTAAACTTCACAATCGATTCGCTTATTTAAATTAATAACATTAATCTTTCTTGATTTTCGTAAAGTAAAAAAATCTATACGCAATCTTTATACTATTGCTAGACGGTAATTTATCTTTCTTTTATATTGATGGTGTTTTCTGTCTTTTAGCTGCAAGAAAGCGCAGACTATAGCCTTTAATTGTGAAAATAATGTGAAGATGAGCAACAAGAGGCAATCTTTCTTTTCTTTTGGCAGATATATTATTGTCGGGTGAACTGGGGAGGATGCTCCCCTGATAATCAACGCAGGTTAACTTATCTTGTTTGGGTCGGCATCAGGCAAAAGACAGAAGGAGTAAAGAAAGCCCATCGTTAAAAAGGGGGGTTTGAAATGCTGGATCTCCAAAGGACGTAGCTTACTTTTTTTCAGGCAGCGAGTTCTCCACCTTTAACTTTAATTTTGTCCACCTACTTATAACAAAACTTTTAGCCGCTAAAATCGGAGATGCCCTGGGATGATATAATATAAATTTATTACTTTTAATTTTTAATTAAAGCGTTAAGTCCCCATGACGGACAGGACTGGGGAATTTATTGTGTAGAATCAAGAGGCACCGTCTATCGCTGGTGATCGTGCATCAGTTATTTATCGAGTCGGTCTATTGTATTAATCCCGACTGCCCCCGTCCTTATCCTCAATCTGGGGACTTTAAGTTTTGTAGCAGTTGTGGATCGATGCTGCGGCTAAATAATCGCTACATTCCTCTTCAGCGTTTGGGTTTAGGGGGATTTGCGGCAATTTACACGATTTGGGATCAGCAGGATCAAACGGAAAAAGTATTGAAGGTATTGGTAGAAACATCACCCAAGGCGTTGCAGCTATTCGAACAAGAAGCAGCCGTATTGCAACGTCTGCAACATCCGGGTGTACCTAAAGTGGAGTCTGATGCCTATTTCACTATACGTCTGAGATCCTGCCCACAGCGCGTACTCCCTTGTCTGGTTATGGAAAAAATAAATGGTCAGACGCTGGAGGCGATCTTAAACCGTTACCCTCAGGGGTGTCCGGAGATGTTGATTATGAATTGGCTGTATCAAGCGGCTGATATTCTCCAGGAGTTACATGATTTGGGAATTATTCACCGTGACATTAAACCCTCAAACTTAATGGTACGAGAGGGAACGGGTCAGTTGGTGGCGATTGATTTTGGCGGCGCGAAACAAATTGGTGCAATACCTGTGGGGAAAGAGAATCGTTCCACCCGCTTAATTTCTCCGGGTTACAGTCCCCCTGAACAGATTGCGGGGGATGTAGTGGGACCAAGGGCTGATTTTTATGCCTTAGGGCGTACCATGATTCAATTACTCACGGGTCAAGATTTGGCAGAGTTACAAGATCCAGCGACGGGAGAATTTCACTGGCGCGATCGCACTAAAGTCCGTCGGGGTTTAGCTAACTTACTCGATAGTATGATTCGCCTTGATCCTCACCATAGACCCACTAAAGCTGCCGAGATTCAACGGCGTTTGGTTGTCAGTTGCCGTTTTAAAGGAAAATCGTCTTCCTCATTATCTCAGACGCTGGCTAAAGCTGCCGGAACAGCACAGGAGATTTCTAGTCGGGTTCTGATTACCTGCGCTGAAATTATCTTTAGCCTAGTGCGTTGGATGTGGCGAGTCTTTATCAGCATGGTTCTGGCTTGTTTAGATACCACCTGGGAAATGGTTATGGCGGGAATGGGTGCAGCCTTTGGCGCGATCGCGGGATTTGCTTTGATTAACTGGACGATTATAGGCGATCGCTTTGCCGATTGGATGATCGGACAATGGACGTTAATCGTTCCCGAAATTCAAATTATCCCCTGGCGGGAACTGCTGATGTTCGCTTGTGCGGGTTTGGGGACGGCTTGGGGATTAACGGAGGCGGGAGGATTCGGTCAACAAAAACGGCGGATTATTGCTGGGATAACCGGGATTTTCGGCTATGGTGTGGGTTGGTTTATTTGGCAGGCGTCGATCTCCGCTTTAGCTAGGAAACAATTGACAGGATTGGGGGATTTTTTGCAGGTATCGTTATCGTATGCGATCGCGGATCGGTTACTGGGTTTAGTCACAGCTATTGCGGTTATTCCCTTGGTGTTAGGATTAGGTTTACCCAGTCATTACCTGGTTCATGCCGCCGTAGCCGCAGCGGGTACGGGTGTGATATTTTCCGGCTTAGTTCGGTTAAATATTTTGCCATTGGAGGTATTAATTCACATCTTTTCCTTCTCCGATGGCAGTTGGTTAGATTTTATCAATACCATTAGTTTTTTTGGTTTACTTGGGATTACGATAGGCTTTTGGTTAGGCGTCAGTTGTTATCTGCTGGTTCCTGTACTGCGCTGGTTGGGGTGGCGGTAATGGCAAAAGATATTTTTCACGATATTGTGAAACTGGCTCTACAAAAGGACAGCTGGACAATCACCCATGACCCCTATCGTTTGCGCTATGGTATTGCTGACATTTATATAGACCTTGCAGCACAAGAAGCGATCGCTGCCGAAAAAGAAGGTCGTAAAATTGCAGTAGAAGTGAAAAGTTTTGTCAGTGTATTGATGGCAAAGTCTGGATTCAGCACAATAGCACTGAGATTGTCATCGACCACGAACTCATTCAACGTGGCATCCCCAAACAAGATATTGTTCTGGGCTTTCGTTCACCCAGTATTCGAGAACGCCTTGCTGCTGCTTCATGAAGGTATACTGCTCACAGGTAAAACTTTATTTTGTCCGATTCCTTAGAAAATGATGGAACTGGAAGAATTAATCACACAAAAGCGAGAAGAAATATTAAACCTTGCTACCCAACACGGTGCTTGTAATATCCGGATTTTTGGGTCGGTAGCACGGGGAGAAGCCGACCAAGACAGCGACATTGATTTTCTGATTGATTTAGGAGAAAACCTTAGCCCTTGGTTTCCGGTGCGATTCATTCGAGACTTAGAAAAATTGCTAGGTCGCAACGTCGATGTCGTCACAGAAAAAGGCTTGAAAGAACGCATCCGCGAACGGGTGCTAAAAGAGGCAATACCGCTATGAGGGATGATCGCGAACGACTGCGAGATATTCAAGACGGGATCGCCAAGATTGAAAAATATGCCGTGCGCGGAAAGCAAGTCTTTGAAAATGATGAACTCATCCAGATTTGGATAATCCATCACTTGCAAATTATTGGAGAAGCATCTGCGTCTATTTCAGAATCCTTTATTACCCAGTATCCCGAAGTTCCTTGGCAAGATATTGCCGATTTTAGGAATATTTTAGTTCATGAATATTTTCGAGTCGATACTGATATTGTTTGGTCAATTGTAGAACATGAGCTACCCAAACTCAAAAGTGATGTCGAACGAATTCTGCAATAATTCCACGGTAGGGACACGACATCTCGTGCCCCTACTTACTTGATCAATCAATCCTGTAGCCAACGGGCGGCGTCTTTGGCATGGTACGTCAGAATCAAGTCAGCACCCGATCGCTTGAATCCGGTTAATGTTTCCATCACCACCTTCTGTTCGTCAATCCAGCCATTCAGGGCAGCCGCTTTCACCATGGAATATTCACCCGATACATTGTACGCGGCAACGGGTAAATTCGTAGCCTCCTTCACCCGCCAGATAATATCCATATACGCTAATGCGGGCTTAATCATTAGCATATCTGCCCCTTCAGCAATATCCAGTTCTATTTCCTTGAGGGCTTCCTGACTATTGGCGGGGTCCATTTGATAGGTGCGGCGATCGCCAAACTGTGGCGCTGACTCAGCAGCATCCCGAAAGGGTCCATAATAGGCAGAGGCATACTTCGCCGCATACGACAAAATCGGCGTATCCTGGAATCCAGCTTCATCCAATCCTGTGCGAATTGCCTGGACAAAACCATCCATCATCCCCGATGGCGCAATAATATCTGCCCCAGCTTTGGCTTGAGAGACGGCGGTTTTCTTCAGCAGTTCTAAGGTAGGATCATTGAGAACTCGTCCGCTTAAATCACCCACTTCCAGATACCCACAATGTCCATGACTGGTGTATTCACACAAACAGGTATCGGCAATAATCACCAATTCGGGTACGGCTTCTTTAACGGCTGTGGCGGCTTTCTGGACAATGCCACAATCATGCCATGCGCCCGTGGCTTCGACATCTTTATTATCCGGGATACCAAATAGAATAATCGAGGGAATCCCCAGATCGTAAACTTCCTTCGCCTCTGCCACGATTTTGTCTACTGATAGTTGGTAGACTCCTGGCATAGATTTGACCTCTTGGGCGATTCCCTCACCGGGTACAGCAAACAAGGGGTAGATCAGATCGCTGGTTGTGACCACATTTTCACGCACCATGCGACGCAACTGGGTGGTTTGGCGGAGACGGCGAGGACGATGAATGGGAAACATAGGCATAAGATTTGAAAAGACGGATTAACTTAAAATTTTTAGACCAGAAAACTATTGTAGAACGAGCCGTACCCTGACGATAGAAATAAAAATCGCTCTCTCTCAGCGAAAGGCATCGCCTTTACGGGCGCGACAGCTAGCGGTTTTGACAATCAACTCAATCAGGCGATCGCGTTTTTTCCAGCGCATTGCCCGCCGACTGGAATCCATCCCATGTTCGGCAATCATATCTTTAAGTTGTTCAACCTCAAGTTGCTGCAACTGTTCGCGTAAATGTTTCTCTCCTTTCTGGTGATAGAGTTCAACCGGATCGAAAACACTGGTACGTCGGCGAGTGCGGCGTTTTTTCGACCGAGATTTGCTTTTTGTCGATAAGATTTGAAATAAGGAATCAATCTCTTGGGCAAAGTCGGGATCATGTTGGTATTTAGTCAGAGTCGCCTGGGGATCAGGACGAACTTCGTCTAGGAGTTTGATCAATGCCATAAGTTTGTCAAGGCTCATGCAATGTCTCCACGTTCAACTGAAGTAAGATGGCTTATCTTTGATAATTTGACTCGCCGCGAGTCGGATTTCTTTTGCCAAATTTAGATATTGTTCAAACTGACCCGCATATCCCCATTTTTGTCGCAAGGTTGAAAACTTATCGGCTTGATTGAATTCAACGGTTTCAGCAATTTGTTGTTTGTGCGGAATTTGGGTTTCAAAGACACGGGCATCTTTACTATATCGCCGTAAATCCTTAATCACGCGATCGTGAAGTGTCATGCCAGCATTATATTTACAGATAACAATGCCTAAGGGAACAATCGGTTCAGCAATCGTTTCAGAAAACTCATGAATAGTTTTGGTAATTTGGGGAATTCCATAGGTTGAGAGAATATCCGGAATGGTGGGAATGATATAACCTTGAGAAATTCGTAATCCATTGAGTGTCACAATACCCAAATTAGGTGGGCAGTCGATGAGAATATAATCATAAGAGTCAATTAAGGAGCGAATTCCTCGCCGCAAGATGTTAATCGGACTGGCGGCATAAAACCGTCCGGCGGGAATAGTCGCTAGCCGATCTTGCACATTGATTAGATCTAAACTCGACGGCAGCAAATCTAAACTGGTTAAATCTTTAACATTAGAGACTTGCTTTTGCAAGGTTTTCTGCAGATGAAACTTAGGATGTTCTGGCGCGATCGCATCCAGAAACAGTTGGGCTAAGGTGTGACGATTTTCATTAAGTTCTTCCCATCGTTCTTCGCCAATCAGCATTAATGTGGCATTGGTTTGCGGATCAAGGTCAATAACCAAAACTTTGCGATGGAATACCCCAGCCAGCATCTCAGCAACGGCGACGGTGGTTGTTGTTTTACCCACACCTCCCTTAAAGTTAATAAATGAAATTACAATTGCCACAAATCTACTCCAATCTCTAGATTGATTAGGTTGAATAGTTGTTGAATGAAGACTTGCCTTTGCCTAGAAAACTTGAGTAGGTTCATGGGTCGCGATCGCGTCACGTTTGGTAGTATAGAATCAAGCAAAAGATTATTATTCGTCATTGGGAAGACACGTCCTGCCAATTTACACTAATTCTCAGGCTCACCCGATTACATTGGTAGGATTAGGGGATAGCCTGTTACTGCTGATGAGCGTATCATAAGGTAGTGCTAATCACCCTGCTACTCTCCAAGGTAACAAGCTCCGATAAGAGTACGCCATGGTTACAAGCCACGAGATAGTGGCAAACCCTGTTCCTGTCAGGGATAGGAGAAGAGAGGTTACCGTCAGAACCAATGTTGCGATCGCGCCCAATCTAATCCTCTCCTTACCTGTCATGGCTAACCCAACTGATTTAATGATCGGCGGCTTGCTGGGTACAGCCGTTGTATAGGCGTTGGTACTTCCTGGTGCAGGATGATCAAAACCTAGACAACGCCAGATTTATCCAAATATTACCAGGCATCATTTTTTTTTGCTTAAGGAATAGTTTATTCTGATAATCAAGTTATTTAAATAGCTGTCATTTGCCTTGCTTTGCTGGGTAACAATAAAAGACTTTTTTGAAAAATAAATCAAAAAATAAGTTAATTGTGCTTATTTGTGATCAAGTGAATAATAAATTGCTAAATTATTTGCTGCCAATAGTATTTGTATTTAATTTTGGCGATTCCAAAACCAAACAATGTGCTAGATTATTTGCATTTATGCTATAATGTCTAAAATTATTTCTGCAAAGTATTTCCTATTTTATTAAATGTTAAACCGTCTCCGTTCTTTTTCAATTATCAGTTTAATCGCTTTTGGTTTAGCCACAGTCTTTATCAGCTTCATTTACCATCAGAAAGTTCATGGCGATTTGGTCGCGATGGGAGAAAGTAACAATGTGGCATTAACCCAAGCGTTTGCCAATGCCTGGGGTTCAGATTTAGCTCCCTTGTTGCAATCAGCCGAAAAACTGAGTGATGAGCAATTGCTATCATCGGAGGAAATCGCTAGACTTCATCGCACCGTTATCAATGAGATCAAAGGTCTATCCGTGGTTAAAGTCAAACTGTCTAACCACCAAGGGCGCACCATTTTTTCCACGGAACCCTCTGAGATTGGCAAAATAACCAATAGCCAAGACTTTCTCATTGCCCGTAACGGTCAAACCTTAACATTACACAATCAGCACCAAGAGTTCCAGGGAATTAACGGAAAAATTACAGACCGCCAGCTTTTTTCCAGCTACATTCCCATCCAGCTTGAGAATGCCAGTGAGCCAATTATAGGTATTTTTGAACTTTATACGGATGAGACTCCCTTAGTAGAGCGCATTGAACACACCCAGAGGACAATTGTAATAGCTGCCGTTTCCATTTTTACCTTACTCTATGGGGTTGTGTGGTTGGCTGCCAGACAAGCCTATCTCCTTCTACCCAATCAGTACACCCAACGGTCATCGACCCAAGCCAACTTAGCTGAGTCCCATCAAGAACTACAACAACGTGTCAACAAATTGCACCATCAAAACCGGGTGTTAATGGAACTGGCTAAAAACAAAGCACTGCATCAGGGAAACTTGCAGGAAGCGTTCCAAGCCATCACAGAAGCAACTGCTCAAACCCTTAACATTGAACGGGTAAGTATCTGGCTGTTTGACTCGAACCGAACTCAGATTCAATGCTTTGACCTGTTTGAACTCAGTAGCCGCCAACATAATGAAGGAACCGAACTGACAGCCGTTGATTATCCCAACTATTTTCAAGCGTTAATGGCTGACCAACTCATTGCAGCAGACAATGCCCACACTGACCCGAGAACTGGCGAATTTTCGTCTGTTTACTTAACACCCTTGGGAATTGCTTCGATGATGGATGCTCCCATCCGAATCGGGGGTCAAACCGTGGGTGTTGTATGCCATGAACAGGTGGGTCAAGAGCGCCATTGGACGTCAGAAGAACAGAATTTCGCTCGTTCCAGTGGCGATTTAGTGTCCTTAGTCTTAGAAGCCAACCAGCACCAACAGGCGCAAGAATCGCTACGCCAATCGGAAGTCCGAGAGCGTCAAAAGGCGCAACAGCTAACAACGACTCTCTCGGAATTGCAAGACACTCAAGCCCAACTCGTCCAAGCGGCTAAAATGTCGGCTCTCGGAGAAATGGTAGCCGGACTCGCCCATGAATTGAACAATCCCGTTAACTTTATTGCAGGTAATCTTGACTATACCAAGCAATACTTTGAAGACTTGACACGCCTCATTAAAGCATATCGGCAGAGCTATCCCAATCCCACATCAGAAATTCGCCAGATTTCGTCGGAGATTGAGTTAGATTTTCTAGTAGAGGATTGGCAAAAATTGATGCAATCGATGCAGGTTGGCGCTGAACGTCTCCAGCAGATCGTTTTATCGCTACGCAGCTTCTCTAGACGCCATGATGATGAACTAAAACCCGCCGATATTCATCAGGGAATTGATAATACTCTACTCATTTTGCAGCATCGACTCCAAGCGCAGAAGAATCGTCCTGAAATTAAGGTCGTTAAAGAGTATGGTCAACTGCCGTTGGTGGTATGTTATTCTAGCCTTTTAAATCAAGTGTTTATGAATTTGCTGGCTAATGCGATTGAAGCCTTATCAGAGGCTGCGACGCAAACGGATGCTCCTCTCAGAGAGCCACAAATTGTGATTCGCACCCAAACTCATCGGGTTCAGTCCTGGAGTTCAACGGAAAAAGCGACTGATTGGGCAGTGATTCAGATTGGGGACAATGGTTATGGCATGAGTCAAAATGTCCTTGAGCATATATTTGACCCATTTTTTACCACCAAGCCCGTGGGAAAGGGAACGGGATTAGGACTGTCCATTAGTTATAAGATTGTGGTGGAAAAACACGGCGGTCAACTTCGTTGCGTTTCTCATCCAGGACAAGGAACCTCATTTATTGTAGAGATTCCCCTAAATCTTAAACCTAACCAGACTTAAACCACTATTCTAAATTTTTTGAATAAGCTTGTGACGTCGAGATTTAACGATTTCAGGAATATATCTATTCTTTTCATCTTGACCTTCAAAACCTAGCCGCTCATACACACTACCACCAATACCAGGTAGAACTATACCTTTATCATCTCGTGTGGAATCTTTAGCAAAGTAGAAAAACTCAAATTTACTGTAAATATCCTTGTTGAATTCACTACTTAACTTTTCTTCTGCTGTTTTATAAATGACTGGTGCAGCAATAATTATTTTTTCGGGTTCAATTTTTTGAATTAGATTAGTTAGATTTGTCCTCACAACACAAGCACCAGAGATAATGGACTTAATCACGATTAAATACTGAACAATATCATTATTAACAGGCTCTTGATATTTTTTGAGTATCGGAGCAACTTTTAACTCGTTTATCTCAAAGGGGGAAAATCGTTGATTCCAAAAACAAGCGAAGGCAAGTTTTGAAACTTTAGGTTCTAAAGTCGTAAGAATTCCTTTGGCTAAAAAATCCGCATCTTCAACGGTACAAGCTACATATACATTGCTTTGACTATTAATAGACCTTAAAATTGAATTGCCAAGTTTTACTCCTAGATTAAACATAACTGAGCGATAGGCTTCAGGAGATGTGCTTTTATCTGCTAACTTATCGAGAAATTTTTTTGTTTCCGTATCGGCTAATTCTGTATAGTATCTTGAGTTTATTTTAGTTGTAAATTGCATACCAATCATCTCCTATTTTGTATAACTAAAAATAAATAATTGTATAATTTTTATGCAAGTTCATAAATATTTACTCTAAAAATTTAATTTCTTTAAAAGTAAATTTCAAGTTCATCAAATGTCATTGGTTTATTTTGCTTAACTCGTTCTTGAAAGCGTCTAAAGTTTTCAGTCTCTATACTGTATGGCAAAGTTCCTTCTTCCAGTCCATTCGCAAATTGCCATTGCAAAAAACCTTTAGATATGCTGTATGTAAACCCTTGTATTTTAGCAAGAATTTTTTTAACCTCTGGATCGATTTGCACATCTTGGCTACCAAAGTAACGAATATAAGAAGGTTGCGATTGTCGAGATTTTTCCAAAATTTCCCTAAGAGAGACATTAGATTTATCGCTGGAAAGCCACGCGCCTAGAATCACACTAGCTACACATTCAATTTTATCGGGTTCAGGATTGTCAAAAGCGCAAAGATATGCCACCGCTTGGCTAAACTCCTGTTCTTCTTGAAGAACTTTTGGTAAACTAGGGGCAAAGTAAAAGTAATCAACTTTACTAAACTCGGCAATTTGCTGAGGTATTTGATTTGCCAACCTGTCTCTGAGTTGGAAGTTAGAAACAACTAATGTCATTTCTGATTGCTTTGATATAGTTTGATTTAAGTTGTATTGTTTAACAAAATCGTCAGCAATTGAGCGTAATCCACTTCCCCATCTTAAACTTGCAGTATTTTTCAACTGGTAGTGCTGATAAATATTCTCCTGGATGTCGTTAATAATTAAGTCATCAACAAATGCCATGATTTGACTAGCAAAGAATATTTCTTTATCATTTTCTAAGACATCTTTGGACAAAACCGATATTTTATATACGACAAAAAAATTCTCATAAGTATTACTTTTTTCGTTGACTATTCCCCCTTTATTTTTGTTTTTTAGATAATCGAGAAATTGCTTTCCAAATAACTCTTGAATTTGCTCTTGTTGGTACACGTCGTCTTCACCGTCATCTTAAATAAACCAAGCCCTGCACTAGATTCTAGACGCCACAGATTATTGCTTGAATCTCTTGGGCGGTAGCTGGGGCGAGGAGAACACCGTTGCGATAGTGACCCGTTGCCAGCAAGACATTATCATAACCTGATAGTTTACCAATAACCGGAGCAGGCTGTCCTTCTGGACGAGGACGTTTTCCTAACCAAGTGCGAACCACTGTGGCTTGGGCTAAAGCGGGACAAAAGGCGATCGCATCTTCCTTAACCTGTTCAAGTAACGCAGGTTCTGCTACCACTTCAGCGCCATCAGGGAACTCAACCGTTGCCCCCACCCAATAATCACTGCCACCGATTGGCACAATATGCACATCATCTCCGGTAATCACAGGCTGGAAATCGGGATTTCCGATTGTATTTTCTAAGCGTAATTGTAACGCTTGACCGAGAACGGGTTTCAGCTTAATCGAAGACGAGTGATCAAGTGGGGGTAGCAGAAAATTGACCAATTGCGCCGAACCTAATCCAGCCGCAATTACCAGCCAATTCACTGCCAAAGTTTCCCTGTTTGTGTGAATTTGTTGACAAATTCGCCGATTGGAACCATTGGCAGGTATGGATTCCACCCCTTCAACATCAACACCAAACTTAAACGTTACCCCCCTTTTTTCGGCGGCAGAGACTAGGGCGTGAGTGAGGGCGGTGGGTTCAACTTGTCGATCATTGGGAGAATAAATCGCACCGATACTATTCTCCAGATTAAGCTGAGGACAGTGGGATTGAACCTGAGAGGGGTTCCAAATTTCCAGTTGCCATCCTTGAGATTGGCGAATTTTGACTAAATTCTGCCAACGGGCTAAATCATCGTTCTCAAACGCCAGCATTAGAATGCCTTGACGGTTAAAGGGAATGTGATGCCCAGTCAACGTTTCCAATTCCGGAATCAGGGTTTCATAGCGCTGCATACTGCCTTGGCGCAACTGCCATGTTCTTCCCTTAACCTTTTGACTAATTACACCCATCAAGACACCCAATGCTGCCCCAGTTGACCCTTGGGCGGGTGGTTGGCGATCTAACACAGTCACCTGTAGCCCCGGAACGCCACTTAGTTCATAAGCGATCGCGGCACCAACAATCCCACACCCAATGATGGCAACATGAGTCATTCAGGCAACTCCAGCTACATTACTGGCATCCGGAATCAGCTTTAAGAACCGATCAAAGTCGATTAACGCCTCTTGATAATTGTTGATAGCAAGTTGATAGTTGCGGTTTTCAGCAGCAGTGTTGATTTGCTGCAAATGTTCAAACAAGTCGTCTGCCGCTTCACTGGCTGCCTTTTGGTCTTGGGAAACCAATTGGCGTGTCAGATAACTCATGGTTCGCCGCAGACTGCCCAATGGACCATGAATATAAGTGCTAACATCAACCCAGTCACGGTTATCAATTTTCGTTTTCAGAACGGGCATTTTTCCCCGCAGTTCCGAGAGGTTAGACACCGTGCGCTGAATCTGCTCAACCTGCTGAGATGTATAAGCTGGGGGCGGTGCAGTTGCCGCAGGACTCCCGCAGCTTACCAGACAGGTGGTCACCAGCGCCAGCATCAACGCCAGAATGGAGCGATAACTTCTGATCAGCATGAGTTTCCTCGTATACAATCCTTGATCTTGATATAGACAAACGAATACATTGGGTTATAGCTCAACCCAAACCTAACTAGAGGTATTATAGGGGGTGTTGCCAATCTGAAGGGGTGACAAGCTTTTTCCGATTTGGGACTGGACAATTCCCACAAATTGAGTATACTTAGGTTGTGTGTGTGAGGAAAAGGAAAAGGCGCTTGGGGTCGAAACACGGCAAGACTCCCAGGCGCTTTTCCCATATTTGCCTTCTCCCTCCTTGACGCCTCTTTCTTAAGAGGGATCTCATTGTTACAAAAGCGTGTAATAGTTGTTACAACAATCTGGCTGGTCGAATTAAGAAGGTAGGCATAGGCGACTTGAGTCGGCTATTCCAGAGAGGTCAGACCAGATGTTAGATTTAAACGTTATAACCTGTGGGGTTATCGGATCGTGTGCGGATACCCCGCCTATTGGCTGATTCCGAGTCAGGCGATCGCACGGCGAAAACCTTGACAAGTCCCTGAAACTATGATTTTTATGGGTGATATGAAAATTGGCAGCAACTACCTGGGTAAGGGTCAATGTGAATTCCGAGTTTGGGCGCCGTTCCGGGACAGCGTCGCCGTTCACATCGTCTCTCCCCACGATCAAGTGATTCCTCTGCAACAGGATGAATGGGGATATTGGCAGGAAACGGTAAACGCTGACCCCGGAACCCTCTACGTTTACCAACTCGATGGGTCACTGGAACGACCTGATCCCGCCTCCCATTACCAACCAGAGGGAGTCCATGGTTACTCTCAGGTGGTGGATCACCAATTTGACTGGACGGATAATTCCTGGCAAGGAATTCCCCTCAAAGACCTAATTATTTACGAACTCCACGTCGGTACTTTTACCCCAGAGGGAACCTTTGAATCGATTATTCCTCGCTTGAGTTACCTTCAGGATTTAGGCATAACCGCGATTGAAATTATGCCCGTTGCCCAGTTTCCCGGAAGCCGCAACTGGGGGTATGACGGGGTTTATGTCTATGGTGTGCAAGAGTCCTATGGGGGACCTGCGGGGTTGAAAAAGCTCGTGGATGCTTGCCACCAGGCGGGGATCGCGGTCATTTTAGATGTGGTGTATAACCATTTAGGACCCGAAGGCAACTATCTATGGGCGTATGGTCCCTACTTTACGGATCAATACCGTACCCCTTGGGGCAATGCAGTTAATTTTGATGGTGCTTATAGTAATGATGTGCGGAATTTCTTTATCCAGAATGCCCTGTACTGGTTAGACAAGTACCACATTGACGCCCTGCGAGTTGATGCAGTTCACGCGATTTACGATATGAGCGCTCAACCCTTTCTACAAGAGTTAGGAGATGCGGTGGCTAATTTCAATCGCACCACGCCAGTGCAACGATACGTCATCGCCGAAAGTGATCTCAATGACGTGCGCGTGATTAAACCCAGGGAAGACGGGGGATTTGGTCATGATGCTCAATGGTGCGATGACTTTCACCACATCTTGCACAGTCTGTTAACGGGCGAACTATCGGGATATTACGAAGATTTTGGCAAAATTGAGCAGTTGGCAGTCGCTCTGCGCGAAGGCTATATCTATAGTGGACAATATTCCAGCTTCCGCAAACGCAACCATGGCAATTCAGCAGCGGATCGCCCAGCAGAACAGTTTGTCGTCTGTATCCAGAACCACGATCAAATTGGTAATCGGCTAATTGGCGATCGCTTATCCACTTTGGTAGACTTTCAGGGGTTGAAGTTAGCGGCAGCGGCGGTATTGCTTTCTCCCTATGTTCCCATGTTATTTATGGGTGAAGAATATGGTGAAGAGGCACCGTTTCAGTATTTTGTTAGTCACAGTGATCCCGATTTAATTGAAGGGGTGCGTACCGGGAGAGCGGAAGAGTTTAAAGCGTTTGGTTGGGACAACGCCCCTGATCCCCAAGGGACAAAAGTCTTTGAGCAGTCAAAACTACAGTGGGAGAAGATAGACCAAGACAACTATGCCGTATTGCGGCGCTGGTACAAACAGTTAATTCAGCTACGGAAAGAAACCCCAGCTTTAGCTAATCTAGATCGCCAAGCTCTCAACGTTTCTAGCTTGTCCCCAGAAAAAGTTATCGTGACCCATCGCCAGACTGGAGAGAACCAAATCTTCGCTTTGATGCACTTTGGCAAAAATGCGGTAACCGTTTCGCCTCAGATTCCCCCAGGGAACTTCTCCAAAGTGATTGACTCGGCGGATAAGGAATGGATGGGTGAGGGATCTCAACTTCCCCAACAGCTACAAGCTGGACAATCCTTAACCCTTGCTCCTCTGAGTTTTTCCTTATATGCTCAGTGACCTGAAGGGGTGACAAGCCGTCCAAAACCTTTTAAAATCAGGTTTTAAGTGACATTAGTATCTCCAAAGATGAAGCCTTATTGACACCCTTATTGACAGATGAAGACCACCTGAGCAGATATATTCAAGCGAAGCGTTGCGCAGGGGGTATGGGGGAGGCGCTCGTCCCCCATTGGGGGGTCTGGGGGGCTAGTCCCCCAGAAAAAACTGCTATCTTTGACCTTATCTGTGACAAGAAGAAAAGGGATAAAAGCAGGATGGCTCAACACTTCAGCTAGTTTGTCACCCCGTTAACTCAGTGACACTAGCCTCGGTTCAGTCGTCAGAAAGAGGCGCAATCCGCCCAAAAGGGGATGTAAGCCCAGTCAAAATCATACCATTATCAACAAATAAGGTGTTACCTAGAGATAATGCATGTATTGGTTTATTTGTCAATCTTGGTGGCTGATATCAAATTCGCTTTTGTCACCCCCTTTATCCCTTGAGGTTCGTTTTCCTGGAAACCATCTGCCTTGGAGCTTTCTTGTCCGGTACTTTTGGTATTGCTCAGAGCTAATCCCTGTATAATTAACTAATGTTAAGCTATGATTTAAGCATTACGTTCAACGCCACTACCCTACGGTTTGACATCTTTGTTAACAAGCAATTTTTAAATCTAGTCCCAGAGCCAACGTTCTGTCAGTTCTTTAACCCCTTGAAAAGCTTATGATGCGGATTCCCTTCGCCACCTATAGAATTCAATTTAATCCTGAGTTTACCTTTGAGTCAGCAAAAGCCATTATTTCCTACTTGGCTGAATTAGGAATTTCTGACTTGTATGCATCCCCCATATTTAAAGCCCGATCCGGTAGCACTCATGGCTACGATGTCGTTGATCCCAATCAAATAAACCCAGAACTCGGCGGATTGGAGAACTTTGACTCTCTAATGGAGGAAGTGCAAAAGCACGGATTAGGATGGCTTCAGGATATTGTGCCGAATCACATGGCGTTTGATAGTCAAAACCCCATGCTGGTTGAAGTCTTGGAGAATGGTCCTAATTCTCAATATAAAGATTATTTTGATATTAATTGGGAACATCATTATGAGGGCATTCGAGAGCGAGTTTTAGCGCCATTTTTAGGAAAATTCTGCGGCGATTGCTTAGAAAGTGGTGAACTCAAACTCCAGTATAACCAAGACGGTTTTACGATTAATTACTATGACCTGCAGTTTCCCATTCGCATCGAATCCTACTCCAATGTCTTAACCTATGATTTGGCACGTATTCGCCGGAAATTAGGCAGGAATCATCCCGATTTTGTCAAGTTCCTGGGCGCTCTCTATGCGCTAAAATACATTCCCTCTGGCGAAGAAGGAACGGAACGCTATGATCAGATTGGCTTTATCAAGAGCATGTTGTGGGAACTCTGGAATGATAGCGTAGAGATCAAGGAGTTCATCGACGAAAATATTCAAATCTTTAATGGAGAACCCGGGAAACCCGAAAGTTTTGATTTATTAGAGCAATTATTAGCCGAGCAGTTTTTCCGCCTCGCTTACTGGAAGGTAGGTAATGAAGAACTGAATTATCGGCGATTTTTTACGGTTAATGACCTGATTTCCGTTCGCATCGAGGATGAACGGGTGTTTAATCATAATCATGCTTTGATCTTCAAGCTGATTGAAGAACAGAAATTTAGCGGCGTCAGAATCGATCATATCGATGGACTGTACGATCCGGCTCAATATTTAAATCGCTTGCGAGACCATGCCTCTGATGCGTATATCGTGGTTGAGAAAATCTTGGAAGAGGATGAAGATTTGCCGCTAACGTGGCCCGTACAAGGGACGAGTGGGTATGATTTCTTAAACAAAGTTAATGGCATTTTCTGTCATCAGCAGACTCAGCCTAAGTTTGACAGCGTTTACTATCGCTTTATTGGAAATTCCATATCCTATCAAGTCATCATAGAAGAGAAAAAGCGATTGATTATCGCCAAGCATTTGACTGGAGATATCGATAATTTAGCCAATTTACTCAAACGAATTTCTGGTCGGTACAGATACGCTAGTGACTTTACGATCTATGCGCTGAAAGCCGCTTTGGTCGAAATCATGGCACTGTTTCCGGTATACCGAACCTACATTAGTCCAGAAGGCTTGAGCCAAGCGGATCGGGACTATATTGAGTCTGTCATTAGCCAAGCCAAAGAAAATACGCCAATTTTCTTTAACGAACTGACGTTTATTGAGAAGTTTTTATTACTGGAGGTTGATGAGTCACTCAATCCCGAAGAAGCCGAACAATGGCGTTATTTTGTTATGCGGCTACAACAGTTTACCGGACCGCTGACAGCAAAGGGAGTAGAAGATACGGCGTTCTATATTTACAACCGTCTCATCTCTCTTAATGAAGTGGGTGGCAATCCGGGTGAGTTTGGTGTTTCCTTAGATGACTTTCATGAGTTTAACCAACACCGCATCGCTTATTGGCCCCATACACTAAATACAACAGCCACCCATGATACCAAGCGGGGTGAAGATGTGAGAGCAAGAATTAATGTTATCTCAGAAATCCCCGGCGAGTGGGATAGTATGTTGAGGAAATGGCAGGAAATCAATGCGGTGCATAAGGATTGTATTGATGGGTTAGATATTCCTGATCCCAATGACGAATATTTTCTTTACCAAACCTTACTGGGAACCTTTCCCTTTGATGAAACGGAGTTCCCTAGCTATGTGCAGCGGATCAAAGACTATATTATTAAGGCAATCCGAGAGGCAAAAGTCCATACCGCTTGGTTGAGACCCGACACCAACTATGAAGAAGGGTTTATTCGGTTTGCGGAACGCTTACTCAAAGATATCCATGACAATCCATTTTTAGAAGCGTTTCTACCCTTTCAACGCAAAATTCAACATTACGGCATTTTTAATAGTCTCTCCCAAGCTTTGTTGAAACTGACATCTCCCGGTGTTCCGGATTTTTACCAGGGAACAGAACTGTGGGATCTAAGTTTAGTCGATCCCGATAATCGCCGTCCGGTGGATTTTGAACAGCGGCTGGCTTTAGTTCAAGAATTGAAGCAGCGCTGCGAAACGGATAAGCTGGGTTTAGTTCAGGAACTTTGTCAGAGTCCAGAAGACGGTCGAATTAAGTTATTCGTCATCTATCAAGCCCTAAAAACCCGACGCGAGTATTTAGAGTTATTCCAGCGAGGGGATTACCACAAACTGACTGTTATTGGTAGTTTGAAGGATCATGTAGTCACCTTTGCCCGAACCTGGGATCATACAACCGTGATTGTTATTGTACCTCGGCTGTTAACGGGTTTAGTGAAGCCAGACGAATATCCCATGGGTGAACAAGTTTGGCAAGAAACCCGGATTTCTTTACCATCTAGTTCGTCCTCTATGTGGCAGGATATGATGACGGGACGAGAAATTGAGGGCGACGATACGCTGTGGATTCGAGATGTTCTCAGTGATTTTCCGGTGGCGTTATTGGTGAATCAAAATCAGCAGGAATGATGTATAAACATGGTAGGGGCGACCCGCCGCACACAATTTACACCACCGAACCATTAATTTGTTTGGGTCGCCCTCCACGGGGTTTCGGCAATTATCTGACGTCACGTACTTTGAGAAAAGGGCGAGTCGAGACAGGTTAATTCTCACACCATCTATTGATGCAGCGACTCGCCCCTACAACCAAAAACAAGGTTAAGTCAAGAATAATGATCTACTGATTAAATACCATCGCTGGATCAAGGCGCGTCACTTTCTGAATCGCGAAAATAGCCGAACCGACGCACATTCCCACGGTTATCGCCAAAACCGCGATCGCGGATACGGGGGTGATCAGAATCAAAATTCCCTGAGTTGCTGATGTCCACAAAGCTACGCTGTAACAGAGAATCATGGCGGGGAGATAACCGAGAATCGACATCCACAGCGCCTGTTCAATAATTACCCCGTAAATGCGCCAATCTGACGCGCCAATGGCTTTAAGCGTGCCAAACTCGGTAATATGGTCAGAAACTGATGAATAAAGAATTTGACCAACAATAATCACACCCACGACAACACCAACCACCGCCCCCATTCCGAGGATAAAGCCAATACCCGTTCGTTGTTGCCAAAAGTCTTGATTTCTTTTAATAAATTCCTGGCGCGTATAGGTGCTGACATTGGGTAATGCTTTCTCTAATCGTGCTTTCAGTTGTGACAAATCCTGATCGGGTTCCGCCGCAATTAAAACATATTGAATCAGATCCGAGGCAACTAATGGATTCGGTGGCGGTGGCGGTTGATTTTCAAGTTCTGCTTCCGAGGTTCTCGAATATGTATTTGTACAAATTAAATCCTCTGAACCTGACGGCAATTTACAAGAGAGTTCCGACTTTTGACCCGATTTTAAGAACGCATTCGCACTGGTTAGGGAGGTAAACATGAAGGAATTGGACACAATCGATGCATTCCCTTGGGTGAAACCCATGACTTTTGCAGGTAAGGAATTCACTTGGGCAATATCCCCAATCTGTTGAATATTTAGAGAACCTTGGTTGGTTGCATCGACGATAATGTTATAGGGTTCAGATAAGTCCTTCACATCGCCTTGAACGAGATTGATGGGTTGAAAGAGTTGCCCATTGGGGTCAAATCCGACGACTCTGACGCGGGTAATTTCTCCTTGGGGTGGATTCCACAACGCGCCACTAAAAATCAGGGCTTCAGCTTTGGCAACGCCTTCCACATTACGGGCAGAAATAACATGGGATAAGGGAATGGGTAGTGTTAGTTCAAGTTGCACCAATTTATCCGATGCTACCCAAATATCCGCACTAGAATTGTAAATTAACTGAGCCGTGGATTGGGTAAATCCATTAAAAATACCCGTTTGCAAGGTAACTAAACTCACCGCAAACATAATCCCAGCTTGGGCGACTAAAAAGCGGGGAATGTCTTCAAGTAAGTTCTTCCGGGCGAGAGAAACCATAGAGATTTGTCATTCGTCATTCGTCATTTGTCATTTGTCATTTTGTCATTCGTCATTCTCATGGGGCCACAGCAAGCGAACAGCCATTAGTGCAAAACCCACCGCCGCGATCGCTTTAAGCATTCGCACGGGTAATAGTTGCGCTACGCCTCCCCCAGCTAATACGCCAATCAACGTTGCCAACAGCAATGCGGCTACCGTCCCCAAGAATACAGCACGGGGCGACTTGAGGCTACCGCCAAGCGCGATCGCAGCCAGTTGGCTTTTGTCTCCAATTTCGGCTAGAAATACGGTAATGAAACTTAATCCTAGTAATTGCCAATCCATAATCTTCAAATCTCTGTGATTCAGTCGGGGCGGGTTTGTTCACATTTGGGTGAAGACAAAATGATCGGAGTCAAATCTGCCCCTACACACTCCAAATTGTTTCATCCGAGTTGCACCACATCCCACAGCAGCATAACAGAGATGAAGAGTAATAATGTCCCGGCGGCGGTTTCCAGGGTTTTGGGCGGTAAACGCTTGGCTAACCAGGTTCCCAGCAAGACACCGATTAAGCTGGTGGCAATGAGTGCGATCGCGGCTCCTGTAAACACAATCCACGGCGATTGAGATTCTGCACTGATCAGCAGTGTAGCTAGTTGGGTTTTATCGCCAATCTCAGCCAGAAAAATGGTTAGGAAGGTGGAACTAAAGATACCCCATATTCCCCGTTGGCGCTTGACGAGGGGACGCAAACTGGTGGGAGTGGGAGAAATTGGTAACTCAGAGGGATCAGAGACATCTTTGGGGGCTGGATTCATCGAGGAAAAGGGTGCTGTCAGGACAAAACCGACGATGGGCAAGGAAGATAGTTTCACAGGGATTGCTCAGTTTACGTCAATCTTTTTTCATATTCTATTCATCTTTGCAGAACTTTACAAATTTGACTACGATCTGCGCTGAAGTCAATATGAGAGTCGGTCAGTATGTATCTCGAATAACCTCTATTGGGGTTTCTCCTGTTTTTAGATGATAGAAAACGTTGACTATTTGACCGTGAACATCAGCAGAAATAAAGGCAAATAGCTTAACTGGGAATCTTATCCTTGTATCCAAGGAATTATAGGGGCGTGACGTCTCTAATTTGATGGATTGGAATGACGCCTATAAACTTGAAGAGTGCAAGTCTTGCGCCCCATTTAACTGGATTGGTGTTCTAGCTTTGCTGTTAATGTTGACGCTGTCTTGATGAAATTATCCCGCTAATGCCAAGTGCGACTAAACCCACTCCGGCTGTCGGTTCCGGTACGCTAACTGGAAATTGCTGCGACGTGAATAGAACCCCAATGGGACGTTGCATTTGGCTAGTTGTATCTACAAAAATCGCTCCTTCATTTCCTGGTGTCGGCAAGGGGTCTCCCGTGACACTGTTGTAACGTAAAATAGCACCAAAATTATTGTTAGTAAAATCAAAGCCGACTGTATAGAGAGTATTATCCGGGCTGATCACTAAGTTGCCGATGAAATTGTTAGCCGGAATCGTTCCGGTGTAATTTGTGGATAAAGTAGCCACCAATTCTCCCGTATCGAAGTCATAACGCCTGATATCATTAGCAAAGTCACTAACAAATAAATCATTATTGGGTCCGGTGGTTAAGCCAAGGAAACTGACAAACCCAAAACTATCAGGTGATGGAGTTGGCTGTTCAACGAAAACTGTAGACTGTTGGGTTTCCAAGTCGAAACGCAGCACTTGGCTAGGAAGCCCCGCACTAAAATCAGGTTCTCCATTTGTCGCGACACTACCTTGAGTGGTTACGTAGAGGGAACCATCGGGTCCAAATAATAAATCATTCGGTCCGTTTAAGCCACCTGGTTGACCATTACCCGAGGCAAAAACATCAACAAACGCTCCAGTGATAGCATCAAAACGTAAAATTTGGTCAGACAAAAAACTACTGACATAAAGATAACCATCGGGTCCAAACGCTGCGCCATAGGGACGAAATAACCCATGTCCTGACGCGAAACGATCCAGGAACTCTCCGGTTTTGCCATCGTAACGGAGAACAGCCGATGTTTCTGGAGTCGTACCACTGGTGATGTATAGATTCCCGTCAGGACCAAAATTTAAATCATCGGGAGAGAGTAAGCCTCCCGTCCCCGATGGAATTAATTCACCTAAAAATTGACCATTGCTTTGATCAAATAAAATAACATTATTCCCTTCAGTGTTGCCAATAATGAGTGTGGCATGGGCAGGTAAACTATCAGAAAACCAAGCCACGAATGCTGTCATCACAACTGTCGATAACAGCGAACTAATTTTTTTCATTTTTTGACGATAAAACAGAGTTGGGTTAATTTTAAACGACTGTTTTCATCAATGTAAACAAATTGATAATGACTTTACAAAATCTTTAAAGAGTGTCAGGCGGTACAAGGATACTCTTTTATATCCCCACTTCCCGGTCAAAGCGTAGTATCTCCAAACTGCGATCGCCGTAGAGATCCGCGATATGATCCCGACAACAGTCGATCGCAAAATCGTTTAACTCCTCCGGTTCAATCCCATACATCTGGTGAAAGATATCCGCCTCCACCCGACAGAAGCGAGGGCGATGGGCATAAATGCGACATTCACGAGTCGCATGATCAAAATTGACACACCAGCCGTCTTCCCCCACCATACTCAAATACTGGTCTAACTCCTCTGGTGTTAGATAGGTTTCTAATCCAGGGCGTTCGGTTGGGTCTAGATGACAGCACGCACCACATTGCTTTACACAACGCCAAGTTGCCATTGCATTTCACCATCGAGCGATTGATTCCAAGCTTCTCTAGGATAACGGGTTTTCGTCTGTCGGATAGACAAGGACAGATGACCCAGGACAAATGACATTTTTGTTACTTTTTGTATAGTTTTGTTAATTTGATTAAAAAAACTGACCCATTTCCCAGTAAAATCTAATCGGCAATTTTTAACGACATCATCTAAATTAGGTTAATCGGGAGGATAGATGGATTTAAGTTTTATCGGGAATATTAACTGGGAACTGATTGCCCAGCTTACCGTGCTGGCGGCGATTGTGATTGCTGGTCCTGTGGTTATTTTTCTGCTGGCTGCTTTTAGGGGAGACCTGTAGCCGTCTGTTTGCTTGTAGTGGGAGCATCTTGCTCCCTGATGCATTGAAGCTGGGGGATTTATCAGTTATCAGTGAACAGTTATCAGTTATCAGGAGCCGGGGGAGCCGGGGAAGCAATGTAGAGACGTAGCATGCTACGTCTGGAAGCTGGGGGAGATCCGGGAGATAGGGAAGCCATCTGATGACAGTTGTAGGGACGGGTTTGACAACTATCGTTTCTGTTGCA
Organism: Coleofasciculus sp. B1-GNL1-01; assembly: GCF_040220235.1. NCBI lineage: Bacteria > Bacillati > Cyanobacteriota > Cyanophyceae > Coleofasciculales > Coleofasciculaceae > Coleofasciculus > Coleofasciculus sp. B1-GNL1-01. The sequence continues at coordinate 43,743 of NZ_JAVJTO010000051.1, read as the reverse complement.
CCCAAATCTAACTAAACCCGCCCCGACTAAATGACAAAGGACGAATGACAAAGGACATAAGACCAATGACCAATGACCAATCACAACTTTAAAGCACGAGTTGCGGCTTTAATTAAATGATAGTAATGAGGTTGGGTAACATCTACCTGTTTCGCATCATCCCGCTTAAATCCTAAAAGCCCTGTACGTTGTCCTTTTTGAACCACCAGAACTTTGCCTTCAGCATTCCTAATTCGCAACTCGTTTAACGATTCCCATAAGCTACAGGTATAGCGGCGTTCGTTGTGGTAAAATTCAGCTTTTTTAATCGATGATGGGGCGGATTTACTCACCCGAATGCCGACTAATTCTAATTCAATTGTCACATTTCCATTCCAGGCATTATCTTTGAGTTTATAGGCAATATCTATATTCGAGGGTAGAGGGAAATATTCACCCCAACGCCACGCGATCGCATTCAGTTGCTTGGTTCCATCAAATCCAGACAGGGTAAGCTTTAGATGTCCTTTGCCCACGAGTCTTTGTTCCACCACACGCACATTGGGCGTCCAGAATATTGGGTCGGGATTGCCAATTCCGCAAGGATGCAGTCGGTCAATTTGTTGGTAGAGATTATAGCTAATTTGATTAAAATTCGCCTCGGCGTCAATAGCGACTAAAGGCTTCAGATGTTCCGGTTCTAAACATTGATGGGCAAAGTGACTCAGCTGAGTTTGAAACGCGGTTAAATTTTCACTGGGTAATGTAAAGCCTCCGGCGGCTTGGTGTCCGCCAAATTTACCTAATAAATCATGGCACGATTGTAGGGCTTCAAAGACATGGAATTCGGGAATTCCTCGTGCAGAACCGCGAATATGTTCCTGATTTTCGTCTTCATAAGTACCAATAAATACCGGGACACCATACCGTTCCACCAGGCGCGACGCCACAATCCCAATCACCCCATGATGCCAATCCGGTTGCACTAAGACAAGAACGCGCTGCTGTTGCCAGTTTAACGCCTCTGTTTCAATTAGTGCGATCGCCTCTTCCTCAATTTCTGCACAAAGCTGTTGACGTTTCTGGTTAATTTGTTCGCATTGCATCGCCCGTTCCAAGGCGATTCCAGAATCACTGGTGGTGAGGAGTTCAATCACGATTTGCGGATCAGCTAACCGCCCCACGGCGTTAATTCTCGGTCCAAGTTTAAAGCCGATATCTTCCGGTTTCAGGGCGATTTGGTCTTCACTGACGCCTGACATTTGAATTAAAGCCTGAATTCCCGCCAGTTGAGATTTAGGTAGGCGTTGCAAGCCTCGTTTTAACCAACGGCGGTTAATATCCGTTAAGGGGGCGAGATCCGCAATCGTACCCAGGGTGAAGAGTTCTAGGAGTTGGCTAGTGAGTCCCTGGAGTTGACCTAAGTCTTGGGCGAGGGTAACGGCTAATATATAGGCGACACCGACACCAGCTAAACTGCGATAGGGGGAAGATTCAGGTAACTGTTTGGGGTTAAGAATCGCATCGGCGTTGGGCAGTTCAGGGGGAAGGTCGTGATGATCGGTAATAATAACCGTTACACCCAATTCTACAGCCCGGGCGATCGCGTCGTGTGCTGCAATCCCATTATCTACGGTAAGAATTAGCCCCACGCCTTCATTGGCGAATTCTTCCACAATCCGAGTATTAATCCCATACCCCTCTTTCATCCGGCTAGGAATCGCATAGTCCACATCCGCCCCCAACCACCGTAATGCCCGCAGTAACAAGGCGGTACTGGTCATGCCATCAGCATCATAGTCCCCACAGATCGCTATTTTCTCATTTTCTGCGATCGCTTCTTTGAGCATATCCACACTAATCGCCAAGTCAGGAAATTCATCCATAGGGGTGGGCATCGCCTGGGATTCTGGATACAAATAGACCATAGCTTGGTCTACGGTGTCGAATCCTCGGTTAAGTAACACTTGACCCAGCAGGGGTGACAATCCTGTCCCTTGGGCGAGTTGGTTGGCTTTTTCTGGGTTAGCGGAGGCTATTTGCCACCGTTGATTGGGCAAACTCTTTGGGGAAGGGTCAGAACTGGATTGGCTGAACACGCTAACTTGGGCAATTACATTTGGGCTAGAGATAGTCTACAGCAGATTTGTCCTTTGTTATTAGTCCTTGGTCATTTGCCAAACATGCGATACCTGTTCTGCTTAATCGAGAAGAAACACAGATGCGGGCGTCTGTAGGCGTGCAAGGCTTGCATTGGTGGAAAGCCGAGGTGTAGGGGCGGGTTTTACTAAGAATGTTGTGGCACAAACTGATAACTTAACTAAACCCGCCCCTTTTTTTCTTATCAAAAATCAAATTATTTTGTTCTTTAATCCAGGATTTCAACGAAATAATCTATCCCTTTACGGCTTGTCAAACGCCCAGTTATTTGAGTAATATCATAGAGTGTCATTGAAAAACCATCCCCTAATCTTAGGGCGCTAACGCGATGCCAAGTTTGAGTATTGTCTGGCTCATAACAAAAATCGCAGTCCATTGGCTCTCCGGTTTCCACCACCCGCACAAAGTCATCAAACAGAGACGGGTCATATTGGTCAAGGAATTTTTTGAAGCTAAATTTGCTTGTCCGATATTCTTTTTTGCCACCGAGGAATTGAGCCATCACCCTATTGACAACCACACATTGAAAATCTACAATTTCTCCGGTTGTCGATTCCCGAACTGCTTGCATTGCCGCAATACCTTCTTGACAAGAATTCAATACACTGGTAAGCAATGCGCGGGATTGGTGGAGAACTTCCTCGGCTTGTTGACCTTGTTTAATTTTCTCTTGCAAGAAAGCTTTTTCTCGTTTAATTGATAGTTGATTTTCGAGGCGGATAATTACTTCTGAGACATCAAAAGGTTTAGTTAGATAGTCAACTCCGCCAACTTTGAAGGCTTTAGCTTTATCAAAGAGCTCATCGGACGCACTTAAGAAAATCACGGGAATGTCGCAGGTGGCTTCATCAAGTTTGAGAGTCTCACACACTTCATACCCATTCATTTCCGGCATCTTGATATCCAACAAAATTAGATCGGGGGGATTCGTGCGGGCTAGGTTCAATGCCGTTCTGCCGTTGGTAACTGTGTGAACCCCATAGCATTTTTTCTTTAATAAAACCGATAAAACGTTGAGGTTATCGATAAAATCATCAACGATTAATATAGTGGCTTGCGTGGGCTGTTCTTTGACATTAGCACTGTTTTCTTGAAGAATATTCGCAGAGGATAAACCTTGGGTCTCAATAATTTTCTTAAAATTGGTTTTCGTAATTTTATCGCCGAAAAGTTCTGATAGAAGTTTCCATAAACGATATGCTGCATCCTTGACAGCACCTTCACTTAAGTAGAATCTTTCAGCAATTGCGCTGTACTTCTGGTTAAGCCAAGATGCTTTGAGGATATCTTGTTGTAGCGGTGTCAGGGTTTTACCTGTTTTGGATTTAACTATTGCGACTACAAATTTTATCGCGTCTTCACAATTCATTCGTTTTGCACAACTGGTATCGATTCAACAATATTGCTTTAATCTATCATTCGACTTTTCTGACTTAAAATCCGGACTTTTCCGACTGACATTTACAAAAAGACAGGTAATGATAGAGACAAGAAGGCAGAAAGCCAGACGGTGAAGCCAACTTCTGAATCAATCAAGAGTTAGATTGACGCTCAGGAGTGATAACCTCCCTAAAACGATTAGCTATTGTTTCGGGTGGTTTGAAAACTAGAGGTTTGCTTACTCCTGAATGCTGTTCCTGTTTTCTAGCTTGGTCACCGGGGGATCTATCACATACAGAACGCCATGAGTTTCTCACTCCATTAATAAGGCGTTGGCAAACTATGAGTTCTGTATTTCATCAACTGTTGTCCTTGTTTTTTGAGAGAAAATATCCCATGAAATTCCAAACTGTTAAAGCTTCCGTTGCTCTTGCTGCTACTGCTGTTAGTCTTGTTGGTTTCACCTCTATCGCTCGTGCGGGTGAAGGGGGTGTCGCGGGTGCTGCGGCTTTCACTGTGGATGGAGGTAATGTGACTGGCGTGGCTGTCTCCGCTGCTGTTGGTAAACAAGATGCTGCTGCAGCTGCGTTTAACTACGCCGGGGGGGGAACACCAGACGTACAAAACTCAGCATTCTCTTTAGGTAGTGCTGGCGTAATTTCTGCTGACGCAATTGGTGATCCGTCTATGGCTTCCCTCACAGGAGGTGAAGATCCTGCACTTGGAGAGCTGCAAAGAAATAGCTTCACTGAAGGGTTCAGCATCGAAATTGGCACTGCAAGTGGTGAATCGGTAGTTACAGCTCCTGTTGAGACTAATACTAATACCGATCTGTAGAACTGCTGCAAGTTGTTAACTAATCAGTCAACCCAAGCCAGTTAATTAATTTTATTCCCTCTCAGACATTACTTGAGGATCTCACCGACTTTCTTCCTACAGAGTTAAGGCGAGATCCTCAGGAAGGGGGAATTTTTTGTCCACAATTCAAGTATCAAACGGAAACCCTGAAGATGAAATCAACCGTACATTCCACCCTAACGCCTTCCAATCAAGTCGCTACGCTTGTTTTTATTGATGCTGGTGTTGATAATTACCAGCAATTAGTTGATGGGGTTATTCCCAGCGCTGAAGTATTTGTCTTAGATAGAGCGGCTGATGGCATTGTGCAAATTAGCCAGGTTTTACAACAGCGTCAGGATGTTGACGAAGTACATATTGTTTCCCACGGTGCGCCTGGTTGTTTGTATTTGGGGGATAGCCAACTGAGTTTAGATACTTTCAACCGTTATGCGACGCAACTGCAACAGTGGGATGTTGATAATCTTCTTCTCTATGGTTGTAACGTTGCGGCTGGCGATGCGGGTGCCGAATTTATTACTAAGTTGCAGACTCTGACTGGGGCACAAATTGCGGCGTCTAAGACGCTGACGGGTAGTGCTGCTAAAGGTGGAAACTGGGAGTTAGAAGTAACGACAGCCCAAACGCAGCCAGAGTTAGCGCTGCAACCCAAGGTAATGGTGAACTATTACTATGTATTAGCCAACGCCTTTGGCTACAAGGCTACAGACATAACATACCAAGCAATCGATCTTATTCCCGATACTACTGGAGTTACCTCCATTCTGACTAACGCTGATAATAGTTTTACTGAAATCAGCTTAGGGAGCAACACTTTCAACTTTTATGGCACCAACTACTCTTCGTTGTATATCAGTGATAATGGTCTGATTACTTTTGGTAGTGGTAACTCCAACTCTGGGAACACAGAGTTCACTTCTACTCCCAGTCAAGCAGCGATCGCCCCCTTGTGGGATAACTGGATAACTTATGTAAATACAAATGACCAAGTTCTCTATCAATTCCAAGATCTCAACAACGACGGCACTAACGACCAACTGGTAATTGAGTGGAATCAAGTCTACGGACTAGATGAACATCACTTTAGCTTTCTGTACCACAATGAACCATACTACTACAATGAACCGTACTACTACAATGAAACGTACTACTACAATGAGCAAGACTACTACAATGCTTATCCTAAGTTGGACTTCTACTATGAAGAGATACCAAGTCCCAGCAGCATAAACTTCCAGAGCATTCTACAGTTAAATACAGGTACAAATGCAGGGAATATTACTTTCAACTACATCAATTTGGATAGTGATAATTATCAAAACAGTGGGGCTAGTGCGACAGTCGGCATTAAAAACGCCGATGATAATCCCGATCCATTGTTAGTATCATACAACGATAGTAGTAATCCCCTCTTAGGAAATAGTAAAGCGATCAAAATTAGTGCCGCTCCCACCAATAGCGCTCCCACTGATCTCAGCCTCAGTGATAACACCATTGATGAAAACGTTGCCTCTAACACCACAGTTGGTACTTTCAGCACCATTGACCCCGATACAGACGATACTTTTACTTACACTTTGATAGAAGGCTACGGGGATAACGACGCCTTCACTATTGACGGCGATCAACTGCAAATCAAAGCTTCCCCCGACTTTGAAACCAAAGATAGCTACAGCATCCGCGTCCAAACTGATGATGGTAAAGGTGGTACTTTTGAGAAAGACTTGACCATTAGGATCAATGATGTCAACGAAGCCCCCACTGCTCTGGGTCTGAGCAACAACAGCATTGATGAAAATGTTGCCGCTAACACCGTCGTTGGCACTTTCAGCAGCACTGACCCCGATACAGGCGATACCTTTACTTATACCTTGGTAGAAGGAGAAGGTGATACAGATAACGCTGCCTTCACCCTTGACGGCGATCAACTGCAAATCAATGCTTCCCCCGACTTTGAAACCAAAGGTAGCTACAGCGTCCGTGTTCGCACTACCGACCAAGGTGGAGAGAGTTACGAAGAGACGTTAACTATCAATGTTAATGACATCGACGAGACAATGTACGGTACACCCAACCGAGATTTGCTGCGGGGTACTGCCAGTGTAGATCAAATCAACGGTTTAGCTGGGAATGATCGCCTCTACGGTAATGCCGGAAACGATACCATCAACGGTGATGCTGGTAACGACATCCTTTATGGTGGTGCAGGCGATGACCTCATCAATGGTGGTGCAGGTCGCGATCGCCTCTACGGTGATAATGGTAACGATATCCTTCTTGGCGATATGGGTAACGACCTCATCAAAGGTGGTGCAGGCGACGACCTCCTCAATGGTGGTGCAGGTCGCGATCGCCTCTATGGTGGTGCTGGACGCGATACCTTTGTCCTAGCATCAGGAATGGGTACAGATACCATCTACGACTTTGAAGATGGCGTAGACTTGCTTCAATTAGACGGTGGTCTCAGTTTCGGACAGCTAGATATTGTCGAACGTGGCAGTCGGACTCAGATTAACTTCGCTGACACGGGAGAAACCTTAGTCACGTTGTTTAGAACTGATGCGACACTGATTACCGAAGCTGATTTCACTATCGCTTAACAGTCTAGCTTCTCCTTTAACCAACTCTCAACTTCCCAGGTGCGTTAACCCCCATTAACGCACCAATTTCCTTTCCTTTATCGCTGTCTTCACCCCCACAACTCAATCCGCCTCTCGATTAAACCATCTACCCCCAATTCCTACCCCAACTCAACGCAGAAAACCAGGGATTTTCATCTCCAACACCTCATTGCTTCCACCCTGATTTTGCTCCTTGTCATGATTGTCTTTCCCTCCCCAAACACCTTCCCTTCTCAAAACCTGAAAACCGCACTCAATAGCACTCTTATCGTTAGTTTATCGGTCGTTAGTCTGCCTTACTCAACCTCAGCACTAACACCGACTCTTTCCCATCCCCACTCAGATCATCTTGCCAATCATTCTGAGCCTAATACGCCAACTTCGCCAACTCCGACTATTTCTGTCACGCCCGAAGAACCCAGCTTACCTGAAAGACTCGACTGGTCTACTAATGCTGCCGATCTCAAAATCACTTCACCTAATTTAACCCCTGAACCGACGCCCACCCATCTACCTTTAGAAAGAGAACCTAATACTTCCCCCCTCCCTTCTTCTAACCCTCAAGAAACAGAACCCACTCCCACCTCTGACCCCGATTATATTAGTCCACCGCGAATTGCTCCCCAGGAACAAATCAATCCTTCAACCACCACTATCCCCCTAAATGACACGCCAATTACTCACCTCACTGACTGGGAATTTAGTGCTGGAAAAACCTTTGCTGACACCCAAGAAAGCGACTTTACATTTAATACCACAATCAAACTTGACAGTCAAGTTGTCGAAAGCTTAAGTCGAACCAATATTTATACCGTAGACCAAAAAGGTAGGTATTTCCAACTGCGTACTGTTCCCCGCCAACGCACCGTTACCACTACAACCACCGAACCCCAAACCATGACCGGGTTAGAATTACAAATGAGTTTAACCGGGGCTTGTATTCTACCCAATTCTCCCGGTGGTGAACAATGTACCTATACTCCCGGTTTAGTCATTGATCGTGATAGTATTGATCCCCAATTTTTTGTTCCCACTCGCGTCTTTCAAACCTCTCAAGTTGGCGAGGTTGTCACGCCAGAATCTTTGGCGGTGATGCAATTACCCGGCTTTCAACGGGGTGCGAATGGTCAAGACATTGGCTTAGACCTTTATTTCCCCAATTTAGGGACATTTCCCCGCAATAACAACGGTGACGCAACAGAAATAGACAGAGAAGAAGACATTGATTACACGATAACCGGAACCTTTTCCCAAGTCCGACAAATTGTTAAAGCCAATGACACCGAAGCCGTTTTAGGGCGGACAATTCGCGGCATTACGATGTTTTCCTTCGACGATAACCGCCTAGTAAATACCACACTGCAACTCGGCGCTCAGGTTTTACCCGATGTCATTCCCGATTTAGACGGTAGTACCAATCCCGCGAATAGAAATATTAATCGTAACTTATTCCTCGCCGCCAATAATACTCGCTTACCAGCCAGTAGTTTTACTATCTATTCCGCCGGAATTGGACGCGCTGAAAGCTTAACCCCTGACATCACTGAGCTGAGTCAAATTCCTACGGCTAATTATAATAGTATTTGGCTCGGTCTTTCTCCAGTTATTGATCGCACGTTTTCCACAGGTGAACTCTTTTATCAAGCCACCAGTGCGCCGCGCTCAATCGCCCGTGCTGGTGCAGAGGGGGGGGCTGATACTGATATTGAACTGGTTTCTGCCGTTAACCATGATATCTTCTCCACGGCTAATTTACAAGATTTTTATACCCAAATTTATTTAGACTTTTTCAACACCGATGTTAACTACATTAGTGAGAGTATTTATCAGGAAGAAACCCAGTATTATCCTCACTTTAGCTTCACCGGAAACTTTAGCGGAACTCAGGATGTAATTCGCTATTATGCCGGGATTATTGCCGCCGAAGAAGTGAAGGGGTATCTCGGCGCTGATTATACCCGCAACACGAATAACGGTTGGAAGTTTAGGGCTGGCGGTGTTGGTTATTTTAACCCCGATCGCGACTATTATAGTCAATTATGGGGCAGTGTTTCTAAACGGATTTCCCTGGGTGAACAGGCGAATTTAATTTTAGCGACGGGCTTTAATTATGCCCTAGATCGGGAAACCCAGATTGGCGATGTGGTGAGTATTTCCCCCGCCAGTAGCTTAACCGCTAGCGGTCGTTTAAACTGGGGAATCATGTCTTTGGGGTTAACTAAATACTTTGGCGATGTTTTCCCCAATTCCTACGCCGATCAACTCCTGGCTGATGTCACAATTCGTCCCCTAGATAATCTGCGCTTGTCTGCTTATTTTGCGCCCATTGATGAAAATTCTAGTCGTTCGCGCTATGGTGCAAGTCTGTTGTGGAAATTGGGGGAAAGCTATAATAGTCCAACCCTTTCGCTGAATTGGCAAAATCAGGATTATGATTATGGCAGCGACGCTTTTGGCAATAATTTGGTGGTAAATGATGATATTTTTACTCTGCTATTTAGGGTGGGTTCGCCGACTAATCCTTTTTTTCAGGGAACAGGGAATAAGTAGTTGGACAAAAGAAAACGGTACTGTGTTAAGTTGTTTAAATAAGCATCGAACCCTTACATAAACGAAGAACTTAGCTTGTTTCCTTTCAGGAGCGAGTAAGAAAAAGAACGCTCCCCACCGTTAACTATAATTGTGTCCACCTACTTAATTCGTTTCCGAGGGATCAAGACGCTGCGATCGCGTTTTCCGACGTTGCCACCATGCATCAATGGAGACGTCATTAAAACTATTGCCAGCAATTAAGATAAAAAACACCAGACAATAAATCAATTGACTTGTTGCCGTATCCCAGTTTTGCAGTAATGTCACCCCATACATCAGCACGATCATTAAGCCAAATCCGGTGACTAACGCCGCTTGAGTCGCTAATCCCAGTGTCACCAGAAATCCGACAATAAATTCCACAATTGGCACCAGTAAAGCGGGTGCCCTGACTAAAGGTTCGGGAATAAAGGTATCTTGAAATAAATCAACCATCGACTGGGCAAAGCCGGGAATATTACCGAGGCGTGTAAAGCCGTGGTTAAAAAAGTTTATGCCTAAAACGATTCGCAGCAATGTATAGGCGATGACAATATCTCGACGACGGAACCAGGGGGTTGGGTGATGGTGCATTTGGTTAATTGTTGTTTGTAGTCAGTGCTTTAGCATTTGTTTTATTATCATCCTCTCTTGTCCGCCCTGATATGACTCGCGCCTGCCCGTTTGACCCCTATTCAGCGATCACCCTTAAAAAGGTGGCGTGGTGAGGAATCACTGCACTTATAGGGCGGTGATTATGTCAATATTCAGATTACCATTGCCAAGTCACCCGAATTCGCGTTAGTATGAATACCTCCCCCCTCACCCATGGGGTTACCACTATTCAGGGTAACCCCACCCCCCTTAATCTTCCTTCCTCTGAGAATAATGTTTCTGCCATGGGTTTGCATTAAACCCGAACCGGAAAACCTGATCGCATCCTCACTGGTGATGCTAATAATACCGCCATTCGTGGTTAGCGCGATCGCAGTTCATCTCGCGCTTGGTTAATTTCCTTGAGTTTGGCTTCGGCTTTCTGGCGTAAGCGCTGATTGTCCTCGGGGACGCGATCGGGGTGTCAAATAAATGCCAAGTCTTTGTAGGCTTGGTTCACGTCTTCGAGGGAAGCGCCGGGTTCGAGTCCCAGTATTCTATAGTAGTGGTCTAAGTTGTTAGATGACATTGCCGTTTAGCACCTGTTGAGCCGTTAGCACAAGGTTGGGGAACAGATCACAGTGAACGCGATCGCTCTCTTTATATTCTGTTGAATCATACCAACCTTCGACCAAGGTGAGGCGGGTGACTTTGGGAGCATGTCACCTTTGTAGGTTGGGTTGAGGAACGAAACCCAACGATAGCAGGCTAACTTGGACATGGCAGTTTTGGGGCTTGGGGGATAGTTCTAGTGTATTGGGTTATTGCCCAAATCTTCACGACTGATGAGTTGAACATAAACCTCCATGGTATTACCGTAGGGGAGTCTAGAGCCACCAACGAGAATAGAAGCGTTTCCAGGTTTATCATGCTTGCTCACCCGACATTCTGCCTTTTTTGGCTCGGTTTGTGACAACATAGCCACCGCGTTACCTCCCCATAACGCATATTCATCCGCCCCATTTGAGTAGACGTGCAAAATAGCCACCTCTGGCGATAGCTTTATCGTGATGTAAAGCTTATTGGGCGGGAAAAATATTTCTTGAGTTCTAATTATAACAATTACCGATTGCCTAAAATTTAGTAGAGAGCGCACAGCCATCATCTTTGTCAAAAAGATATCTTGCATCAGCATTATCAATGGTGCGTTACGCTTCGCTAACGCACCCTACGACACACCTGATTTAATGGATGACGCTTATATCCAGAAGCTGTAGGGGCGCACCGACGTGCGCCCACCGACGTGCGCCCAACCCAATCGTAAACTCGATTAAACCCGCACCGTATAAGTTTCTTCAATCAACCGCGCCGCAATTTTTCCCGAACTCATCACCCCCGGTAATCCCGCCCCCGGATGCGTTCCCGCCCCCACAAAATAGAGATTCGGAATATCCTCACTCCGATTATGAGGACGAAACCAAGCCGACTGCGTGAGAATCGGTTCCACGGAAAACGCACTGCCTAAATAACTATTTAGTGTATCGCGAAAATGCAACGGATCAATATAATGTTCGGTGACTATATGCTTAGACAAATCCGGTAAATAATGCTGTTCCAAATACTCAATAATCCGATCCCGATACGGTTTCGCCATCACCCGCCAATCGGTTTGACTCCCCAAATTAGGAACTGGAGATAACACGTACCAACTATCACAACCAGGTGGGGCTAATGATGAATCAGTCGCCGTCGGATGATGTAAGTACAAGGCAAAATCCTCTGCAAGCTGCTGGCGCACAAAAATATCCCGCATTAATTCCCGATACCGAGTCCCCATCAATATTTCATGATGTGCCATCTCTGGATACTGACGATTTGTACCAAAATACAGCACAAATAAGGACATAGAATAGCGCATTTTTTTAACGCGACGGTCATTATATTTGCGGCGAAATTTCTGGGAAACTAAATTCAAGTACGTAAACGCCACATCCGCATTACTCACCACCCCATCCGCTTTCAGGACTTCTCCACCCTCTACCCTCACGCCTGTGGCTTGTTTCGTCCGTTCATCTATGACAATTTCCGTTACCGATTGATTCAGTAATAGTTGTCCCCCAAGTTCCTGAAACAATTGCACCAACGCCTGAACTAATGCGCCCGTTCCTCCCATCGGAAACCAAATCCCAAACGCCTGTTCTAACTTATGAATCATGGCGTAGATAGCCGTACTCTGAAATGGATTTCCGCCAATTAATAAAGGATGAAAACTAAAAACTTGCTGCAATCGTTCATCTTGAATGTACTGATTCACTAACCCAGCGACGGATTTATAAGTCTGTAAGCGAATCAAATCTGGAGCCACGTTTAGCATATCCTTGAAGCGGCTAAACGACTGCTCCATCAATGGCAATCCTTTCTCAAAAATAGCGTTTGCAGCTTTAGCAAAGCGTTGATATCCAGCAACATCAGCCGGATTAAACGCCCGAATTTGTTCAATTAAATAGTCGGTAGAATTATTGTAGTGAAAGACTGACCCATCGGGAAAGCGAACATTATAAAAGGGTTCAAGGGAGACAAGTTTGACATAATCGGCAGTCTTTTTCCCCGCTAAGGCAAATAACTCATCGATTAAATGTGGCACCGTGATAATCGTGGGACCCCCATCAAAGGTAAACCCCTGCTGTTGATAGACATACGCACGCCCCCCGGCGCGATCGCGCTTTTCCACAATCGTCACCCGATGACCCCCAGCCTGTAACCGAATCGCCGCTGAGAGTCCACCAAATCCGCTACCAATGACCACAATATCCATAAGTTAGCTCCTTATCAGTGTTCGGGAAGCAGGGGAAGCAGGGGAAGCAGGGGAAGCAGGGAAAGCAGGGGGAGATGAGTACATACAACAAATGACCAATGACAACGGATAAATCGCTCTATCATAGGTAAAGATGTAAAGAAATGTAAAATTATATGCCAGATAGAGTGATTGTGGTCGTCGGTGCCACCGGAGGTATTGGATCAGCCGTCACCCACCAATTAGCCCAAGAGGGAGCCAATTTAGTCCTCGCCGCCAGACAGAGCGATCGCCTAGCCACTTTGACGTCCCAACTCCCCATGGCTAACCTAGAGCAAGTCTTAAATGTACCCACGGATATCACCGATCCAGCCCAAGTGGAAACGCTGATGCAGAAGGCGGTTGACAAGTTTGGTCAAATTGACGTACTCATCAATGTAGCCGGAGCAGGAGTTCTTAAACAGTACAACAAAATTACATCGGCTGACTTAGACGCGATGCTGGACTTAAATCTCAAAGGTAGCTTCTATACCTGTCAAGCCGCCGCTGAAGTGATGAAGGCTCAAAAATCCGGTCACATTTGTAACATCATCGGCATTTTAGGCAAACATTCCATGGCGATGGCGTCAGCTTACTGCGCCTCGAAGTTCGGCGTTGTCGGATTTAGCAAATGTATGGCAGATGAATTAAAGCGCTTTGGGATTAAGTTTACACTCTTTTACTTTGGCGGTGTAGATTCACCCTTCTGGGATAATGTCAGCTTAAAAGTGGATCGCAAAAAGATGCTGACTCCGCAAACAGCAGCGAATGCCATTCTGTTTGCCCTGAGAACTGATCCCCAAGCCGTACCGATGGAAATTAACATCCAGCCGGAAAGCCATCTCTTTTTCTAATCACCAATTATGACGAATGACAAATGACGTAGCTTGCTTCTCGCGATAGCGAGTATGACAAATGACTCTCCCTTAAGAATGAGCTGAAATTCCGCAAAAGACGGCAAAATTGACAACCAAGTAAGCTGCCGGATGGGATAAGCCATGAGAATCGATCACATTCACTTTTACGTTAAAGATGCGCTAGCCTCCCACGATTGGTTTGTTGAGAAAATGGGCTTTCAATCTGTGGCATCGGGGGCAAGTTGTCACACACACACTACGGTGGTCAAGAGTGGTGCTATTTATTTTGTCCTGTCGTCTGCGATCGCGCCTAATAGTCCCGTTGCCCAGTTTCTGCGCCAGCATCCTCCAGGTGTTGCTGATATTGCATTCAAGGTTGCCGATCTGGAATGGAGCCTGGAAAAACTTCTCCAACGCGGCGCGAAGGTCTTACAACCGCTTCAAACCCAAGTTGATGAGTCTGGATACATAAAGTGGGCTAAAGTCGCTGCATGGGGCGATATGACTCATACTTTGGTCGAACGCCATAGCTTTCATCCCATCCTCTGCTTTCCGGTACAGGTAGACTGGCTGAGTGAGACGAAGGTGGGGTCAAACGGAGTAAGTCAAAAGGACAAGTCAACATTCAACCCTCAGACGCGCCATGGCGCGTCTCTACATTCAACACTTCCCCAATCCCCAACTGAAACTGAAGCGTTTACCCATATCGATCACATTGTCCTAAATGTGGCGGCTGGGGATTTAGCGAAAGCGGTTCAGTGGTATCAGCAGGTGTTGGACTTCCAACCGCAGCAGGTGTTTACCATCCAGACTGAGAAATCTGGCTTATGCTCTCAGGTGATGGTGCATCCGGTAACCGGGACACAATTGCCCATTAATGAACCGACATCGGCGAATTCTCAAATTCAGGAATTTCTGGATGTGAATGGAGGAGCCGGAATCCAGCATATTGCTTTAGCCACGAGAAATATTGTGGGTGCGATCGCGCAGCTGCGTCGTCAGGGTATGTCCTTCATCAACGTTCCCCCTAGTTATTACAGTCAACTGCGTGATCGCTATCCGGGTTATAATTTCTCGACGGCGGCGTGGGATGCGATCGCGCAGCAGCAAATTTTGGTGGATTGGCAAGCTCAATACCCGCAAGCGTTGCTGCTACAAACCTTTACCCAACCCATTTTCGCCGAACCCACCTTCTTTTTTGAGTTCATCGAACGGCGATGGGGAGCCAAAGGCTTTGGTGAGGGGAATTTCCAGGCTTTGTTTGAGGCGATCGAGCGGGAGCAGATGAAACGCGGTTGTTTGCCGATGGAAAAGAGTTGATCCGTATTTTTTAGGGAAAAGAGGGAACAGGGAACAGAGAGGGTAGGTAGCTACAGGAAACAAAGCTGAACATCTCTACCCATTGTTACCCAAAATTATGTCCTCGAACCATGTCCTCTTTCCGAAGTGAAGAAGTAAAGGAGAAGTGAAGGAGAAGTGAAGGATGGGCAGAGATTTATCCCGATGGAATTTACCCTCTTGTCTTCTCCTCTTCCCCCCTTTCATCGCAGGAAGCTGCTAATCAGCCAGAACAGGACAAAGGTGACCAATGAGGCAAATTTCTCAACGGTCAAACCCATGTCGATAAGCAGTGACTCTAATGCTCCTCCCAGAACGGTTCCCAACGCTACACCTAGCAGCAAACCAACGAGGGTCAGCAATACAGCCCGACCAAATTGTTGTTCTTTGCGATTGAGGAAATAAATCGTACCGCCAAACCCCAAGGCGACAGTAAAGGTAAGAATTGACGCTTCTGGATAAAACAGAGTCAGACCAATCAAGACCAAGAACACCACCGTGGGTGCAACTAGATCACTTCTCGTCGGGGTATCCAACAGTCCTTGCAACCAAGCCGGAGAGGAATTGGCTGAGGGGGAGCTAAAACCCAACGGGGTTTGTGGCACTTTTTCCCGTTCTGGAAAACGAATGCGTTCTGGAACCTTGATTTTTCCTTCTTGGCGCATTCTGAGACGATCCATAATAATCGCATCATAAGCCGCCTCTACTGACTCGACAAGCTTAGGTTCGCCGCGATGCTGCTGCATCAAGCGTCCTTTAGCATCCTGAATTTCATCGAAGGAAGCGTCTTCTGTAACCCCAAGTTTTTTGTAGGGATTTTGATCGCTCATTCAAAACCTCCTAGACATCCCTTTTTTCACTGGTATATGTAAGACTCTACACTGGTTATTATGATAGACATCGATCTTCTAAACCCTGCTGTACCCAACAGGTAACAGCCTAGTTACGTACCGAGTGCCATGTTAACTCCCTTGCAAGCTAGTGTAGCCTGTTCTTTGCAAACAAGTCCTCTTGGCAGAAAAATTCGTTGAGGCAAGCCCAAGTGATGCCAGATCTGCCAAAAGCGGTTATGCTATTGGGCGGCTGCCCTATTTTCCCACTTGGGTAATGATGCCAGACGCTATTGGCATCCCTGAGTTCTCTGGCGATAATTGATTTAAATGCTGATTACGCCATTGATGTCACAAAAATCTATACCCTGATTCCTGATCCAGCTACGCTATAAGAGTATTGACTAAAATGCTCAATACATCCTAGTGGTGAATAGGTGTGCATCTTGTATCAATCCCTGAAATTAGTTCTCCGTGGAAATTTATGACCATGGTCTCCGCCAAAATTCTTGTCGTGGACGACGATCCGGCAATCCGCAATTTAATAATTCGCTTTTTGAGCACAAAGAACTATCAAATGGAGTCGGCGCAGGATGGTAAGACGGCTCTAGCCACATTTAAGCAATTCAACCCAGACTTAGTAATTCTGGATGTGAATTTGCCAGATGCCCTTGGCTACAACCTTTGCCGGGAAATGCAAAGCATGAATGATGTTTTTGTCCTCTTCCTCACGTCTCGCGATCAACCCGATGACAAAAATCAAGGGTTCAAACAGGGTGGTGATGATTATCTCACCAAGCCCTTCGATTTAATGGAACTCGAAAACCGAGTTGGGGCGATTTTGAGACGTAAGCGGGAAATTACGCCGACTGACCAGCAACGTCTCGTTTACAATCACTTGACGATTGATCCCACCCGTCGGGAGGTGACCCTTCACGACCAACTTGTCCCTTTGACCGCTCTAGAGTTCGATTTGTTACATTTCTTAGCATCTCACCCAGGTCAAGTCCTGCGCCGTTCTGAATTGATTCAGGAAGTTTGGGAATACGACTATGTTGGAGACCAACGAGTTGTTGACGTTCATATTGGGCAAATTCGCAAAAAGATCGAAATCGATGCAAGTGACCCGAAATTAATCCAAACGATTCGGGGGGTTGGCTACAAGTTTGAAGCACCCAACACTGAGCAACATAATGGGCAACGGTCTTTATGAACAACTGACACCAAGCTTATGTCATGGTGTCAGCTTTTTAGTTCATCACGAATTACTTAATTATAGACTGCCTACGATTAAGTCATACATCTTGTCTATCAGCAGCCGCCCGGATTCCCAGACCGATAGAATTTTGAGTCCTCCCTTACCAATCTGATGTTGGTTACTTTTTCATTTATAGTGAGTGCCACCGTCAGGACATCAATATCCTGGCGTTTTGTGGAATTTTAAGCACTGAGAAATGAGAACAGCTAGGGAAAAATCAGTTAGTATCTACCAATTCTTTGTCTTCACGTTCGCTAAAAACTATGTTTTTAGCTAGCTTGAGACGGAGTAGCGGCATGATTATTGCTATCTGTTGAATCACCTTCAGAAGTAGCTGGCTGCTGAGTTTCAGACAGTGCAGGTGTTTTCGCCGCTTGTTCTAACTGTTGAGCCTCACGCTTAAATTCCGTTTCAAATTCTCTCGAGGCATCTTGAAAACCGCGAATGGCTTTCCCTAGACTCTGACCAATCTCTGGTAACTTTTTCGGTCCAAATACTAATAGCGCCACGATTAAAATCAGCGCCATTTCCGGTAAACCAATACCAAAAACGTTCATTTCATAACCTCCTGATATACCAATAGCGGTTTCTATTGTATATCAAATGCTAAAGTTTAATTTTCATTGATAATTGTCTCCCCACTGACAAGCAGACAGGGAGAGGGTATTCATGGTTCATGCCTGATTAGAGAAAAGTTTATGGCTATGAACCATGAACGATGAACCATGAACGCTCAAAACCTAGAGACCTATTGACCTAGGCTTCTCCAATCCACATTGATGTTCTCCAGCAACAGCGAGGAGTTGTATAGCTGCAAGATAATTAGCAAGAAAACGAAGAATAAGAGCATGAACACTGCCATTAAAGGCGTTGTTCCCCAACCGGGAGCTACTTTACCATATTCAGAGTTCAGGGGTTTGAGAATATCTCCTAACCGCGTCTGTTGTGCCATGGGTCACCTATGATTAATTTCGATCACGTTTTGTAATGTTCTGTAATATTATAGAGGAAGAAGACTCATTTATATGATATCCACAATGGAACCTGCAATAGTTCTTAGCATTTCAGTCGCTGTGATTCTAATCGCCGTCACTGGCTTTTCCATCTACACAGCGTTTGGTCCGCCTTCGGCTGAATTGAGTGATCCATTTGAAGACCATGAGGACTAAGCTCTGACTTTCCGGTCTGAAGAGAGGGGAGTTATTTCAGAGCTTCGCTTTATTTCAGAGCTTCGCTCCACGGCGCTAACACAGGGAGTCATTGGTCAAAAATGCTAGACTGATAACTTGCTACTGTAGGAACTAAAAATCTATGCTGCATCGGCGTTACCAGTTTGATTCGAGTCAAATTATGCACCGGGCTGAGGAGCTAGTCACCGCTGCTTCTAACCGCTATCGGATTACGGTGCAAGTGGCAAATCGGGCAAAGCGCCGTCGCTACGAAGATTTTGAAAATCTGGATGATCCAATGATGAAGCCAGTACTGCGGGCAATCATTGAGATGTCTGATGAATTGACACAACCGGAAATTATTGGGGACTAAAGGTGGGCGCTAGTGCAGCGCCCTTGGAAATACTTGAGCAGCTTCGTAGATACGATTAAGCTCTTGGAGCATGTAGAGACGTAGCATGCTACGTCTGGAAGATGGGGAAGAGGAAAATAGGTAATCTTCTACCAGAGAGGGGGTAATCTTTATGGCGACAGCTATATCATCCTATTCACTATGATCCAACTGAAACGGAAGGGTAAGGCGACGCGCTTAGTTGTGCTGTTCACCCTTGCCATTCTGACGAGTATCGGCTTGTGCTGGGGCAAAGCGGGGGTTAGGACTATCCCCGTTTTGTCAATTATGGGTTCCCAACCCGCTAGCGCCCAATTAATACGATCGCAGGATACTTGGCGTCAAGTTTATGAACAGTTGCCCGATTTTCCCAAAGAAAACCAGTATGTCACCAATGAAACAGGCGAAGTCAATTTAGAGAGTACATTGGCAAGTCGCCTGATTCGTTATCACCTGTATGAGAAAAGACGTCTTCCTAATTATCGGTTTGATTGGAAGCTGACACTGGCGGATTATCTGGGGGCGAATGAGTATATCAATGAATCTGAGTATCCTGGTAGTAACACGTTAACGGAAAATCCGATGGCAGGCGATCGCGCGGCGATAGAAAAGCTGACGCGCCAGCAGCGAGAGGATTTGATTGAGGTTTTGGTTAGCATTTATAATCCCAATCGCCCCGATACCCAAATTTCAGCACCCAGCCAGCAGCCGTCGCCGCCTTCTACTCCAACTCGCCCTTCTAAGCCCCGATTACCTCAACCTGGGGATGCTGATTTACTTCGTTGAACGACTTCTCTAGAAGGGGCGGGTTTAAACACGTAAATAGCTGGTGATATCCGTTTGCTGTAAAACCTGCCCCTACAAATACCTGACCCCCTGCTTGCACATTAATGCAAGAAGTGACGCATACCTGTCAGCACCATCACTAAACCCAATTCATTCGCCGCCTGAATCGAATCCTTATCCCGTAAACTTCCCCCAGGTTGTACGATCGCGTTTATTCCAGCATCAGCCGCTGTGCGTACTGAGTCATCAAAGGGGAAGAATCCATCACTGGCGAGAATACTCCCTTTCGCTTTTTCCCCAGCTTGTTCCAAGGCAATTTTCACCGCACCAATGCGATTCATTTGACCCGCACCAATGCCCAACGTGGCGCGATCGCCTGTGACGACAATGGCATTAGATTTAACATGTTTACACACCTTCCAGGCAAATAATAATTCCTCTAATTGATCAGGTGTCGGTTGCTTTTCAGTCACAACTTGCCAGTTGTCGGGGCTATCTACCGCATCATCTGAGGCTTGCACCAGTAACCCGCCAGCAATAACCTTTACAGTTTGCTTGGGACCTTTTTGCAACTCAGGTAGCAGTAAAACTCTTAACTTGGATTTTTTCGCCAGAATCTCTTTGGCGTCGGGTTCACATTCTGGTGCGACGACACATTCTAAGAAGGTTTGGGTTAACGCCCCGGCTGTCGATAGGTCAATTGGATGATTCAAGGCGACAATACCGCCAAAGGCAGAAACGGGATCAGCGTGTAAGGCTTTTTCGTAAGCCTCAAATAGCGTACCTCCTAACGCCACACCACAGGGATTGGTATGTTTCAGAACAGCCGCCGCAGGTAAATCAGTAAATTCAGTAATAATCCGCCGTGCGGCTTCTAAATCCACTAGGTTATTGTAACTGAGTTCTTTTCCTTGTACTTTAGTTGCAGCTGTCCAGCCTGTGGGAGTGGTTCCGGTTTGATACCAAGTTGCTGATTGATGAGGATTTTCCCCATAACGTAGGGATTGTAGTTGCTTTCCAGAGAGGACAAAATCCTGGGGAAGGGATGGTGCTTCCTGGGCTGCGTCGAGGGGTTCCTGGGTTTTGCCTAGGTAGGAGGCGATCGCGCGATCGTAATCACCCGTATGAGAAAATGCTTCTATCGCACAGGCTTGACGGAATTCTAGAGACGGTTGATGGTCATGCTGGCGTAATTGTTCGAGATAGGTGTCATATTGGCTGGGCTTACACAAAACTGTGAGATGGGCAAAGTTTTTAGCTGACGCCCGTAACATGGCAGGTCCACCAATATCAATATTCTCGATCGCCTCGGCTAATGTTACATCGGGTTTGGCGATCGTTTCCTCAAAGGGATATAAATTCACCACCACCAAGTCAATGGGTAGAATCTGATGGGCTGCCATTTGTTCCAAGTCTTCAGCCACATCACGCCGTCCCAGAATACCACCATGAATCCGGGGATGCAGAGTTTTCACTCTACCCCCTAAAATTTCTGGAAATTCTGTATAATCAGATACTTTAGTTACGGGTAAGTCCGCCGCTTGCAGGGCTTTGGCGGTTCCTCCACTACTCATTAAGGCAAAGTCAAATTCTGTAACTAACTGACGGGCAAACTCAACCAGTCCAGTTTTATCCGATACACTCAGCAGGGCTAAACGTGCCATAACTCTTCTCGATTACAATCTTCTTTAGGATATCTGGGATTTGGGATGTTTCGTCATTGGTCATTGGTCATTGGTCATGCGTTAAGTCGGGGCGGGTTTAGTTACATCTGGGTGTAACCGCAAAGATAGTTGTGAAACCCGCCCCTACACAATTTCCCTCATCTTCCTCATCTTCCTCATCTTCCTCATCTTCCTCATCTTCCTCATCTTCCTCATCTCCTGATAACTGATAACTGATAACTCCTTCATCAAAAACCCCGTCCTCGCCAATTAGGGGGACGGGATTATTTTTTGGAAACTCAAAATTACGATGAAGCAATAGCGAGTTTTCCGGCTACAACTAATCCTTATAAGTCGGATTTTTGGATAGCTTGTGGTGGCAATTCTGTTGGGAGGATGTCACCAAATAACAATACCAACAAATTCTCTCCTCAATCTCTACCCACCATTCAGCTTAAGGCATCGGATGGAAAAGAAGATCCGGGAAAAAGCGGTTAAACTCAATCAAAATTCCGGCGGTAATGGTTAGCCAAACCGCAATTAACACCGGGGCTAAGGACAGATACTTGAGAAAATACTGCATCACACTTCTCCTGAACGTAATAGGTAAGGTAAGTCAATTAATTTGCCAATCTCTAGATTAGCGAGGGGATACGGGAACCTCATCCGCCTTGGCATATAATTTGCCAGAGAGGGCTTCTTGCACGGCAGCTAGGGGCCAAATAAAACCAAAGAGCATTTTATTAATTGCCAAAGGCACGTCGATGATAATTTCTTTTTCTTCGGGATTCTTTTCGCTTTGAATCGCTTGTAAATAGGCGCGACCAACCCAGCCAATCCAGCCAGCCATATACAGCCAGAGAATGCTAGGAATGAGAAAGTCACCCGCTCGACTCCAGCGACCATCCGCAATCAAGTGGGGCAGTCCGTCATCACCACAGAGGGCTTCGGAATAACGCTCAAAGCGTTTTTTGCCGGAATCGGGGTCGTCGGTGGTTGGACGGGCGTTCTGCGCTCGTTGCTGAAATGCGGGGGACTCACTACAGGGGGTGAGATGGTCAAAATCAGCCAAGGCTGGGGTGACAAAGCTAAACCAGAGGGTAACGGCGAAAAGTAGAGCCAACAATCGTCGCATAGAATTGTTTCCTTTTGTTACGAAATCAAAAGTTTTATGTACGAAACACAGAAACGGTTTGTACACTCCAGCCATATTACTCTGAGAGGTTGAACCGAGTAAAGTTTATGTGAACTACCAACATCAAATCAAAGATTATGATGTTGGCTTCGCGTCTCATTCGCCGATGCCGCCACACCCTCAAGATGTATTGGTCTTACTCAGCGTCTCTGGTTGAAATCCAACCTTTATCTCCGACAAGTGGGAGAACCCGCGCAGTTGCCCTGATTTCCAAGGCAGAAAAACTTTTTGTTTACACAAAAGTGTTCAGATTCCCGACCCTAGCCAGCTTGGTTTTCGCTGTTATTTTCTATACGGGAATCCTTTCAAAGGATTTTACCATCTTACTGAACAAGTTAAGATGTAACTTGAGTATTTCAGGTGATGGGCGGATGGCTTGTGTTTTAGCCATAGAAACCAGTTGTGACGAAACCGCCGTGGCGGTGGTGCAGAATCGCACTTGTTGCAGTAATGTTGTGGCATCTCAGATTCCGGTGCATCAGCCTTATGGCGGGATTGTGCCGGAAGTGGCGTCGCGATCGCATCTGGAGATGATCAATACCGCGATCGCTCAAGCTTTAACCGAAGCGAATCTGGGTTGGGAGGCGATTGATGGCATCGCGGCGACTTGTGCGCCCGGTTTGGTGGGTTCGCTGTTGATGGGGTTAACGGCGGCGAAAACGCTGGCTATGGTTCATAATAAGCCGTTTCTGGGAGTGCATCACTTAGAAGGGCATATTTATGCCACCTATCTGATTGAACCCGAACTCGATCCCCCGTTTTTGTGTTTGTTGGTGTCTGGGGGTCATACGAGTTTAATTTATGTTAAGGATTGTGGCGTCTATGAAATGCTGGGGTCTACTCGTGATGATGCGGCGGGTGAGGCTTTTGATAAAGTAGCGCGATTGTTACACCTGGGTTATCCTGGAGGTCCGGCGATTGATCGGTTAGCCAAGGAAGGAAATCCTCACGCCTTTAAGTTACCAGAAGGAAGGGTATCGCGTCCCAGTGGCGGATATCATCCTTATGATTCCAGTTTTAGTGGATTGAAGACGGCTGTCTTACGGTTAGTGCAAAAATTGGAGCAAGAAGGGGATGAATTACCCGTTCCGGATATTGCGGCTTCATTCCAGGAAACCGTCGCGCGATCGCTCACCAAACGGGCGGTGAATTGTGCGATCGATTATGGGTTAACTACAATTGCTGTGGGGGGTGGCGTTGCGGCAAATAGTGGCTTGAGACAGCACCTACAAGCGGCGGCGTCAGCTCACAATTTGCGCGTTCTTTTTCCACCGATTAAATATTGTACCGATAATGCTGCCATGATTGGTTGTGCGGCGGCGGATCATCTGAATCGGGGACATACCTCTCCCCTAACGATTGGTGTGCAGTCACGGTTACCGATTACCAAGGTTATGGAATTGTACCAACAGTCAACAGGCGATTAGGACAAAGGAAGGCGCTGAAACCTTGACCAGTCAATGTTTCCGTTATTTTGTTCTGGGGGGAACTTCAGTTTAACTAACCGCGAAACCGTCGTACTGGCGAACGAAAGGTGAATGGTAGGCTAGGACAATATCTGTTTTAGGAATACCGGATTCAATAAGTTCATTAGCTACGCCGACTTCTGTACCATCATACTGAATCCAAAGTTTCTCTCCTTTAATATCAATATGAATCAGGGCGCCGTATACACGTTTTTTTTGAAGCCATCCAGTGCGTAAAACTTGATAATGATCTCGATCTTGATCGAACAAAACATCCATCTCGATTTCGCCATAGACAGGTTTGATTTGGCTATGTGCCATTAGTATGTCTTGAACAATCTGTCGATATTGGCTCACTTTATCCATTGCACAATCCTCCTATCTTCTAGATCATAAATAACCAAATAAAGTTGATACTCTATTACCCCTTCTTGAATAAATCTGAGGCGAAAGAATTCTTCATAGGTTTGGCTGGGTACTGCCAGATAAAGTGTTCGGGTTGGCTCTTGTACTCGCAGTGCCCGACGGTAGTTGAGGTATTGTCCAACAGCAGTGTGAAATTCAGAAATTGCTGAGGGATTGATAAAACTTTTTACTTCTACGGCAATTTTTTCGGCATCTCGTTCGGCAGCGAGTAAGCGCTCAGCACCCAAATCAATCTGCATTTGCACATCACCGTAGTCTATGGGAAAAGGATCGTGGGTGATCTGCCATCCTTCTGCAAGGAGAGCCTCTTTGACAACATCGTGAAATAGATCTTTTGCCATTACCCATCCCTTTGCTATGACTTTCTGTTCTTCAGTTATGTTAAGAGTTGACGAATTTGATCTGCCATGGTTTGGCTCGCGCTATCCGCCGTTACCAGTTCGATTTGTTCGGCGCTGCTAGCACCTAATCCTAATTCTACGGCTCGTTGAATTTGCTCTAACTGCCAAATTGAACCACTAGAAACCGCGTCAGTGGTGCCAAGCGATCGCAAGATGGCAATGGCGACAGCATCAACCGCCACGCGATCGGTTCCCGCTAGCATTACCTCGGCTTTTACTTTCTTCCCAGAGGCGGGTCCACCATTGACAAAAGCGTCTACCCCATCTAATAGAATCAGTGCAGGTTTGTAGGCTTGGTTAATTTCAGCAATCATTATTCGTTGGTGAGGGGAGGAATGTAAATCCTGCATATAATTAAACGAATCCCCAGGTACATATTTGGCAACCATCCCCACGGAATTTTTCAGCGACAGGGTAAAATGACCGCCAAAACGATGAGTTTTCAAGCAACAGGTATTCACAATTGCGCCTGCATCTAAAATTGGACGAGCAAAGGCAAACCCTTTTTGCCAATGGGTTCCCTCGGCGGAAATGTACTGCCATTGATCCGCATCCATCTCGTCAAAAACAATCGTTTCTAAGCCATAGCGATCTGCTAATTGAAACACCTGTTTTTGTTCCATGGCTTGACGAGTATTTGCCATCCCAGAGCGATCGCCTATGGTAATTCCTTGGTTTCCAGCCGTCTGTAACTCTTGCACTAGCGCCTCTAGGAGTTGAGTATCCGTGGCGGCTGGGGCGGGATCTCCGGTGTTATAGTTAGGCTTAAGGAAGACAGTGCGATCGGAAAGTCCTTCGGGTTGTAGCAAATCCAGTGCTTTTTGAGTTCCTGCTACTCGGTCATCAGTACGCACCAGAACCACTTTACTCACATTACCGGATGGAGACTGGGCGATGGGGGTGGGTGTGGTGGTGGGAACGGTTGCATCAACGGCTGTATCAGGTGTTGGCGAGGTGGAATTCCCGGTTCTGCAAGCCGCAGGCAGAATTGAGGTTCCCGCAGCGAGTGCGGCTAAACGTAGAACACGGCGTCGTTTGTATTTGCGAGTGGAGTGATTGGGTTGCATGGTGGCTTGAGTTCAAAAACAACAGTTCTGAATTAAATTGGCTCAGTGCTAAAACCTGTTGATATCTTGTACCATTTTAAATCAGTCCGCCCATTCGCCAAGAACTCAAGTTCTTGGCTAAAAGCTCAAGTCCACTAAAGTGGACTAAAACTCGTGTATCAGGTCTATATAAACCATTATTATTATCGTATATTTTGCCATTTTTATACTTTACTTATTTCATCGAATTTTGACCCTATGCTTTGCCTTCACCATAATGTAACTATTCAACCGGACACGATATTCTACAGTCGTCTTTAGACGACTTTCGCTTTTAGTCTTGGGTTTTAACCCAAGGCGATTGGTGCGATCCTATACCCAATTTAAATGTGTGATAGCTTACCAAATTTGGCTTGCAGGATCAGTTTCAAAATGGTTTTGTACGAAATAGTTTCATTGTAATACTCACATAAGGAGTTCCACAGGTTTGGATGTGGATTTGCCTGTGGGTGTTTAATCTGAACGTGCCGAAATGCATCCAGCAAACTCAGATTTTCTTCTTCTTTTAAAGTGGCTACAGCAAATAAACTGGAACGACTGATTCCAGAACCACAAACAATTAGCACAGTTTGACTCTTGGCTTTTTCCTGGCGAACAAACTCAACACCTGATTTAAGCTGTTCAAACGGCAGCGGTTGACCATCTTCAACGGGAATATAACGGGAGACAATATTAGGCTGTTGTACATCCTCAGCTAGGTGTAACATTGCACCAATTTGGTTATGCTGGAGCAAGTCATAATTTAGACTTTCTCTATAGTTGCCAACGTACAACCACGGTCTAATACAATACATTTTGTTCTTGTCTTGGAATTTCAACGATAGGTCTAGTTTAATCCACGTATTGTCCGACTATAATCATGCAATAGATTGATGGTTAAATTGGGCGCACGTCTGTGCGTCCCTACAATTCTAATCCACCAATTAAGGTGTGCCACGCCACTACACATAGATTATATCCTAAGTGTATCTGACTACATTTTTTATCCTTAATTACTCCGGTTACCCTTCTCCCTCGATGGGAGAAGGGGTTAGGGGATGAGGGTGAAATGCTACGAAACATCAACTCACAAATCTGGTTCAATTCCTGCGGCTCGCAATTGTTCGGCTAATCGCTCGGCTCTTTGACGTTCTTGGTCTAATTGAGATTGAACCTGTTGGGCTTGTTCATGACCCGTTAACAATAAATTACCTTCAGAATCCCACCAACGTAACCACGGCAATTCTGTATTTTGATATCGACCTTGCCAAATTCCTAATTCAACACCTAACAGTGAAATCGGATAATGACCCCGTTCATTTGCCGTTACTAATTGATACTGACCTGCAACTAAACAATAAACCTCAACACTGGCGCGGTTCACTTCATAAATGCCGTAATACGCTGGACGAATTATCTGTTCATATATCCAGAATTTTCCCGGTTTTTCTGCTCCCGGTTCTTGAGTTCGGGATAAAGGAGTATTATCTCGTTCCTGTGAGCCATCTCCTGAGACAAATTCTAAAACAATCAGGGGTGGAATTAATTCTTGCCACAATACATAAGACCGCCGTACTTGACCATTTAACGTAGGCGGTACATTCGGAACATAAAACCAGTCCGGTGCTTCGGCTCCTGTTTCGGGTGGGTCAGTCAAACGCCAGTAAATCCCGCAATCTTGACCAATACAATATTGCCCATCTGGATGATATTGTTGCAGTACAGATGTGATGGAATCAGTTAAAAGAATGCTTTGGGGATGCTCCTGAAAGTTGTTCCCAAATGTACCATCAGATTCTGGTAATTGAGTATGGTCAGGTAGGGTTTTTGGAAAGGTTGGTGGGTTAGCTGTAGAAGTCATCGGAACCTGGGGATAACAGCTCTAACTGTATCTTAGTCTTAACGGCTGAGTTTCTCACTAGAATATTGAACCCAAAAGCCATCCTAATCCAAGTCCTAACCAAGAGGTTCCCAGTAAAATTAGAAAGGTGTGAAACTTGCTGAAGGATTCTTGTAACTTCTCCTTAGCCCCAGCCCCAGCCCCAGCGCCAGCCGCAGCTACAGGCACAGCCGCAGCCGCAGCCACCGCCACAGCCCCAAGCAAAACCGCAGCTGTAGCTCCAGCCCCAGCCATAGCCGCAGCTACAGCCCCAAGCACAGCCACCGCCACAGCCGCAGCCACAGGCACAGCCCAAGCCGCAGCCGCAGCTACAGCCCCAAGCACAGCCACCGCCACAGCCCCAACCTCAACCAAGAAAAAGCCTATCCCTAGGTAGCATCCTGCTATTACCGTAAGCCTAACCCACGGAATAGTTCTTGCTTTTCGAGTACTTGCTGTTCTAAAAGGTTGCCTAGAAGTCTGATTAGCTGAAGGACGAAAAAACTCTTGCTCGTGAACTGGAGGCGGAGTTAAAACTGTTGGAATTTCCAGCAACTTCAACCAAGCCTGCATCGACTGGGGACGCTTTTTTGGCTCCAACGCCATTCCTTTGAGAATTGCCCGATTCACCTGCTTACTAATCCCTGGAACAATTTGCCGAGGTTCAATCAAAGGTTGCTGATAAAGCTTGCGATCCAAACCCTTAGTAGGACATTGACCTGTCAGTGTATAATACAGCGTTGCCGCTAAACAATGAACATCGACATTTGGCTCCCGACTTCCCCGGTGTACCTGCTCATAAGGCGCAAATCCCTCATTACCAACTGCTCCTGTTGACGTGTATGTCGAGGGAACCAGTTCTTTAGCAATACCAAAATCAATTAAAACCGCTTTGCCATTTTGCCGCAATAGAATATTTCCTGGATGAGCATCTCGATGAGTCAACCCTACCTGATGCACTACAGCCAACGCTTCCCCAATTTGGCAAATATACCTCACCGCTTCCGCTTCAGGTATCGCTCCCCTGCGCCTAACTAACTCAAACAAATTTTTCCCCTCCACAAAATTCATCACTAAGCAGTAAATTGCTTTTTCTTGGAACAAGTCATGCACTCCGACAATAGAGGGATGCGGATCTCTGGATAGTCGGGCTAATATCTGTGCTTCTTCAATAAATCGAGCCACATACTTGTGATAATCTGGCTCGTATTGCAGATATTCGTTAGGCGTTTTAATCACAACATCATGATTCAGAGATACGTGCCGCGCCTTATAAGTGATTCCGAAACCACCTTGTCCCAGAACTCCTTGAATTACATATTTACCGCCTTGTAATTTTTGCCCTGTTGCCCAAACCATAGCTATTTTGAAATAATTCTAGAATTGTCTATGGCGAAATCGTCGATGATGGAGTAGGAGACGGGGGTGACTGAGGCTTTAACCGATCCATCCAGTCTGACAAGGGTCCAAAGAATGCCACAATTAAACTTAGCACCGCTACAATCAACCCCGCGATCGCAAGTTTTTGCTCTAAGGTTAATCCTCTCTTAGCAGGCGGTGGCGTGGGTGCTGGAGGAGAATCTTCACTGCTCAACCCCAGCGAATCTAACCATTCTCGCATCGACTGGGGGCGCTGCTTGGGTTCTAATCCCATACCCTGGAGAATCAGCCGATTTGTGCGATCGCGAATCTGATCGTTATACTCTTTTGGTGGGACTAATCGCTCTCGATCTAGCTTCCGCTTAATCGCACTCACAGGTTTTTGTCCGGTTAACAGTTCATACAACGTCGCCGCCAACGAATAAACATCCGTATATTCTCCCGGTTTCTCAGCCAGTCGGGAATAGAGTTCCATTGGCGCAAACCCGTCTGAGGCTTCTTTTGTCCGCACTGAAGTCACCTCACAGTCAAACTCCAGCGCTAAATCGAAATCAATTAAAACGGCTTCCGCTTTTCCGTCACGAACATGGAGAATAATATTACCCGGTTTCACATCCCGATGAATCAAACCATTCCCATGCACCTCAATCAGCGCCTCACCAATTTGCTGAATATAATTGAGGGCTTCGGCTTCGGGGAGCATTTTCGGGGCGCGGTAGGCTAAACTCATCCCATCCACATAATCCATGACGATGCACCACCGTTTCCCCTCTTTAAAAAGATCTCGGACTTTGACAATATGAGGATGATTACACCCTCTGAGTTTGACGGCTTCCTGGCAAAACTTAGTTTCCAATCGGTTTTGTTCTTGTGGGGTGAGGGAATTGAGGAGTGCATCATTCAAGGTTTTGATCACCCAGCGACAATCATCTCTATCCCGCACCAGATAGGTAATCCCCAAACGCCCTTGTCCCAGTTGTCTCTCTAAGATGTACTTACCGTTATAAAGCGCATCCCCTGTCGCCCAAACCATGGTTTGCCATTCTCAAAACTTAGGTTAATTTTGACACAGTATGTCAGAGACTGTAGGGGCGCACCGACGTGCATCCGTGTCAACTTAAGGTGAAAGTCAATGCTGGCAAGGTTTTAAACTGTGGCTATCTACTCCTTGACATTTTCCCCCTCATCCCCTAACCCCTTCTCCCGACCCCCCTCGTTCCCCCCTACAAGAGGGGGGAGGACAGATGATGCTTCGCTTTTGTTGCACGGGAGAAGGGGGATCGGATGCTCTTACTCCCCTCTCCCCGGCGTGGGAGAGGGGCTGGGGGAGAGGGGTTGAGCTTAAGTTGACACCAATGACCGACGTGCGCCCTTAGCCAGGGAAGCTATTCAGCATTTAAATCTTAATATCAAGAAGTGCCAATTTTTTGTAGTGTGAGCATCTTGCTCACTACCTAAAACACCACTGAAACCCGAAAACATACAGGTGTAGAGAATGATTAAAGGTTCAGTGCAAGATTCCAGTTAGCTATTCAGTGATATCAGAAATAATTACGCTTTGCTTAATTCTACTCCTCTAAAATCTCAACCAAATCCTCAACCATCACATCAAACGTGCGAGCCAACTTATAGAGGGCAGTATAATCGACCATTGACATTCCAGGACGACGGGCATAACTTCTCACCGTACTGTAAATTACACCGGAACGGTCGGACACTTCCTTCAACGTCCATCCCTTCTCTTGTGCGAGTTCTCGAATCTTTAGCCTAACTAACCCCATCCTTGACAAATGATGCAGTTGCATCGTTTAATGAGAGAATCTGAAAAAGCGATCGCCCTCTAGCCTGGAAAACTGTGGAGCGATCGCGCCAATGTCCCATTAAATGGGATGTAATTTCTATGTTATCAACACATACCACAAAAACGCCCATCTTTGGAGCGTCAAAACTAAACTATAAATCCTCCACCCGTCACCCCTTGGCACGATTCGTCACTGTAGAGACAGTCGCCTTACTGT
Organism: Coleofasciculus sp. B1-GNL1-01; assembly: GCF_040220235.1. Taxonomy (NCBI): domain Bacteria; kingdom Bacillati; phylum Cyanobacteriota; class Cyanophyceae; order Coleofasciculales; family Coleofasciculaceae; genus Coleofasciculus; species Coleofasciculus sp. B1-GNL1-01. The sequence continues at coordinate 12,604 of NZ_JAVJTO010000051.1, read as the reverse complement.
TTAACCTGTCTCCTGACGAGGTTTATCGCATCGAATGCTGGCAGCATATCGTTTATGTTCACGGTAAAGGGTTGAGTCGATTTGTTAGCTACGCCGACTTTCCACCAATCCTGGAAGCCGAACCCCCCACCCCTCAAGATATGGTGCGTTGGCGTAAGCGCTGGAAATCTCCAATTGCCCCTGAATTTTGGACAACATTCTATGGATTCCAATTCAACCGAGCAACGAGTGAATCGCAGTTGCTAGCGTGGGGGCAATTCGTGGCTACTGTCAAAGGATTGCTATCAACAGCCGCCTTGCAACACCTGCGCCAACGGTATCAGTTAGAACAATATTGGTGGCGTCACTTTTGACGGCTGAATCTGGCTTAACTCAAGGAGAACAAAATCATGATAGATCAACGTGCGATCGCGTCAACCTTACCTATTCCTCCCCTGGAAAACGGCGATAAACTCACCCGCATCGAATTTGAGCGCCGCTACCATGCTATGCCCCAGGTGAAAAAAGCGGAATTAATCGAAGGAATCGTTTATATGGCATCACCGTTACGCCTGAGAAAACATGGAGAACCTCATGCTCGAATCATGACATGGTTGGGTAACTACTGGGCAACAACTCCCGGAGTCGGATTAGCAGACAATACAACGGTACGTCTGGATACTGATAACGAACCGCAACCCGATGCGTTATTGAGGATTGAGGTAGGAGGACAATCCTGCATCAGCGATGACGATTATGTCGAAGGTGCGCCAGAATTGATTGTAGAAATTGCCGCCAGTACCGCTTCCATCGATTTACATGACAAACTTAACGTTTATCGCCGCAATCAGGTACAAGAGTATTTAGTGTGGCGGGTGTACGATCAGCAATTCGATTGGTTTAAGTTACAAGAGGGTACATATATCAAGCTAGAACCCAATGAAAATGGTATTATTTGTAGTGAAACCTTTCCTGGCTTGTGGTTAAAACAATCCGCCTTACTTGCTGGAAATTTAGCCAAGGTATTGGAGATCGTCCAACAGGGGATAACCACAGCAGAACATCAGATGTTTATTAAGTCCTTATCGAGGGAGTAATCATGGGACGAAAAGCGAAACTCAAACAACTTCGACGCCAAAGTCAAGGACAAGAACAGTCGCCAACGTCAACACAACCGAACCATTTTGAGTCAACCCAATTCGTGCAACAACTTCAAGTTGAAGGCTATAAGCTTGATCAAGCGCAGCATTCTCCAGACGTGCCATTGCCAAAGCCGTTAAAAAAACCCAATCCCCAGTTATAAGTATTTACAGCCAAATTTTAGGGTGCGTTAGCGGAGCGTAACGCACCAATAAATCCTTAACATAGCCGTACCATAGCAGGTTAGAGAAAGAGGACTTACAGTGTAACCTGTGCCGTTTCCAACCAATCAAAAATTCGGTCTAATTGCTCTAATGAAATGAGTCCGTATTGCCACAACGTCATCGGTAATAGATTAGGACTCTCTTCCTGATGGCGTAAGGCTAAGGAAATTGCTGACGATGGGATCGCCAACTCTTCTCGTAAAAAGTGAATAAACTTGTCAAGTGCTGGGGATTTCATGGTTTTGGGTGTGGGATACTGGCTCTTGTTAGTAGTAAGGTACATCTAACGGGGATCAAAAAACCTCACCCATTAGAGTTATTCTAGTGCTGCATGATAGTACCGTAGGGTGGGCATTGCCCACCAGCATACCAGTCAGTACCATTGCCTTAACTTCCATACAAACGTTCACCTGTTCCCGGTAGAAGTGTCAGCATTCTCGGATTAATACGCTCTCCCACAGTGACTTCAATATCACCATCCCACTCTTCAATCGAGAGAACCTTATTCTCAGAACCTTCATAATCAAAATATCGACAACGTTCTGCTGTGCGGTGCAATGTTGTACCTGTACGTGTCATTTCTGCCACACCCGATTCTACACAGCGATAGATGTCACCGTCAAAGGTTAACTGCTTGGGAGGTTCTCCACTCACTTCTAACTGCTGCGTTGGCTCTAACAATGCCACTTCTACTCGGTCATCTTCATCTACAGAAAGCCAACAAATACGCTCTCCATCTTGCAGTAAATACTCGTACCAAGCATAGTCGCCAACATTGTAAGTCAGTTTTCCCTCCACTACCCAATCTGTCCCCATGTACTGGACAATATCACCAACTTCCAGGGTAAAAACGGTACGTTCTTCCAAGGGTAAACGCCCACGTTCACCGAACCCTGATAACTGTCCCCGTTGCTGAAGGACTAGCAAAACCACAGCCGTAGCAATAATTATAATAATTCCAATCCAAACAAATACCATCATCTGACTTATGACTGACTACTTATGGAGAAGGGCAGGTTTTGTTTAACAGTTAGCTAAGGCGGGTTTCGTTGTTCAGTTATTTTACCAATAGCTGACTGTAGTTCCTAAACCCGCCCCTACACGACGAAGGGCAGGTTTTGTTGAACAGTTATCGGTTAGTTAGGGCGGGTGCAAGTTGTTCAGTTATAGCGCTACGCGCTAGGCAATAGGCAATGGGCAATAGTTAGCTAGGGCGGGTTTCATTGTTCAGTTATTTCACCAATAGCTGAGTGTAGTTCCTAAACCCGCCCCTACAATTGACTAATGATTAATAGGCTGCCCAACGAGGGTCAGATTGATACCGCACAATCACGGGATGAGAGAGGCGATTTACCTGCACATTTCCTATTTGGACATCCCCAGGCAACTCAAATAAATGCTGCAAAATCGGCTCAGTCAGATAGCGCGTTGACACCGATAATGTCAACCTATCCGCTTGAATCGAGTGCCGCGACGCCAAAACAAAACCCCAGGGTCCAAAACTGGGAACACCCACCACATAAGGATGAGTTGATAATCCCACATCCGATAGCGTTGCTACAATACAGCTTAGAACATCTGGGGCAAAAAAAGGACTCGATGCTTGGGTGACAAAAACGCCATTCTCTGCCAGTCGCGGTAACAAACGCTGGTAAAACCCTTCAGAATACAACTTGGCAAGCACTTCTCGGTCAGGGTCAGGAAAATCGGCGATAATGACATCAAAGGTTTCATTTAAAGTAGGTGCTGTAACAAAAGCATCGCCGTTAATCACCTGAACACGCGGATCAGTTAACGCCCCCCCATTTAACCGCACCAACTGGGGATGAGACTCGGCTAACTTGACCACTTCAGCATCTAACTCAATCAGCACCACCTGTTCCACCTCTTCCCACTTCAGCACTTCCCGCAGCGCCATCCCATCCCCTGCACCCATGACTAGCACACGACGCCTATTCTGACTCGCACTCATCGCCGGATGTACTAAGGCTTCATGGTAGCGGTACTCATCCAAGGTGGACAGTTGTAAATCCCCATCCAAGAACAATCGCAAATCTTGTCCTCGGCGCGTCAAGACAATCCGTTGATAGGGAGATTGAATCCGGGTAATCACCGGGGCTTGATACAACGTATTTTCCAGCCGATTACTGATGGGAATCGCGGCGGGTGCGGATAATGTCAGAATAACGCCTAAACCTAAGCCTAGATATCCCCAACGGCGCAGCCGAGGAAACTGCTGTCCAATAGCAAACACCATAAAGGCGGGTAATGCGCCCAGCACAAAAGCGGCGGGAAATAAGCCAATTAGCGGTAATAGCAAGACGGGAAACAGCAGCGAACCCAACAACGCGCCGACATAATCCAGCGCCAAAACCCCAGCCAGCGCCTCCCGCACTCCCTCCTCTAATTCCAGCACTCGCGTCAGTAGGGGAACTTCTAAACCCGCTAAAATGCCCAGTAATATAGTGACCAGGAATAATCCCAACCAGAGGAAACCGTTTACCACAAATAGGGCAAATAGTCCTAAGGGTAATAATGCTGTCAGGGGAGCCATTAGCAGTTCAACCTGAACAAATGCCACCAGGAGTTGGCGTTGTTGGAGCCAAGGAGGGGACTTGGAGGCGATAAACTGACTTAAGTAAGAGCCAATCCCCATGGCGGCTAAAAAGCCACCCACGGCTACTCCAAAAGACAGCGCTTGATTCCCTACTAAATAGCTAGCCAGGGTTCCCAGTAAAAGTTCAACCGCTAATCCACAGCTAGAGGAAACCGCCGCCGCCGCCAAAAGTAGCCGACGTTGCAGCCGATTTAATGATGAAACCGGGGGTTGAGTGACGGGTTCAACATTGGAGTTGTCTGTTGAGACTCCTTGATCTGCCATGAATTTTTAGTCAGTCATCAGTTATCAATGTGTGTCAAGGACTTGGGAACAGGGGGAGATGGGGGAGCTGGGGGAGATGAGGGAGATGAGGGAGATGGGGAAAATGAGAGAACTTTCCTTGTCTGTGTAATCAGTGTCAATAAGCTCTCACCTCCCTACCCCTATCTCTCCAATAAATCCGTGAAATCAGTGTTTTGACAAATGACAAATGACGAATCCCTATTTTCCTGCACTTGGACCGCCGCCACGAAACCCCCTATAAGATGACCGATTGGGTAGAATAATCCAGGTTCCGCCACGATAATCGCCCGATAATCCTGTTCCATGTCGGGGCCAATAGTTATCCTGTTTCTCGGATCGTAGGACGAGGGCAGAACGCTGAGTATATCCGGCTGTAATTGTCAAGAGGGCGATCGCGATCGCAGCCCCAGCAAAAATCTTAGTTAACATTAGTTAAACTCCTAGAATAAACAGAGTTTTGAGTTCTCACTCAGACAGTGAACGAGTGCTGGATCAGGCATGTTTATCTTGGGGATGATCCGATAAATCCGATAAAGGAGATGGGCGAATATGAACAACCTCAACGGGAACAAGAGTGTGGTTGCGATCGCGCACCGTCAGCTTGGTCTGATCCACGGGTGCATCTGGCGTCACCTCGACATGAAACCCATAAGAACTGCGAGGGTCTAAGGTGAAAAAACATTGGAGTTGATGCCTCCTGGTATCTTCTGTTCCCAAGATGAAATGCATAGGCATAGCACGGGCATAGACTTGTTCCCCATAAGCATCATTAATCACCAGACGGGCGGTGAGTTGTCGGGGTGAGGTTTCGTCAGCTTTAACATTGATCTTGACCCGCACGAGTTGATCAGCCCCTCCCACCGTAGCGCGTCCACTGGGATCGCTATCCTGAATTGTTTTCGCGATCGCGGTTTTCCCTGACACGGGTGTGGCAATGATCGCGATAATTCCCAGAATTGTCGAACCGATTAAACCTGACCACAAATAGCGGGTATCAACCACCCCATTTTCCACTGTCACCTTAAATCCCACAGGTTGTTCGAGTTCTTGTCCAGAGGTGTTACCATACCCCAACACGGCAATTGCCACGGTTATTTGCTCATTTTTCTTTGCCTGAACGTCGAGTCCTCCCTGCAAATCCGATTCCGACCAACTCCCTGACTCTCCATCCTCGTACCACGTCCCCGACTCACTCCAGGCTTCCTTCCTTGCTGAGGCGATCACGTCTCCATTTTGGTCAAGAATTTGAATTTCGTAGATCACCCAGGTATTGCTTGGCAGCAATGCTCTCACATCAATCCGCAACGCACCAACCAGCCGAGGTTCGAGTTGTATCGACTCGAGTTCAACCGATGCCTCTGGCTCAACAGATACCCTCTCCGATACCAGCTTTTTATAGAAAAACTGAGACCCCATCAATGCCAGTAGCACTAATCCTGCTGCTCCCAGAGCAATATAAGACCAGGGATCGATAAAACGACTAGTTCGCTGAGTTTTGGTAGTAACTGGCATTGGCTTGAAGTTCAATTCAAATCGTCTAGAGAACTGAAACACGTCGTCTCAGTCTATTGCTGCTTCTGTTTAATCGGAGAAACTAGCGTAAGTACCTGGATATAAAGTTCGTTGGGCTGAGTTAAGAATTGTAAAAAACCTCAAGTCCTTGTTCCTGTTCCCTGCCCGTGAGTTCCCTAATCTTAACCGTAAACTTTAATGAAAGTCCGACTACTTAGTACAATTCTATCGTTAGGAATGATTACCGAATCCGAATCCGGATTCCCGAAGAGCGATCAATCACCTCTGAGCGTTGGATGCGGACTCTACCGGATCGCGATCGGCGTCTGGTAGACCGGGGTGTATCAATAATCACAGGGTCAACCAGGACAGAATCGGAAATCGTGGAATCGATAATCGTGGGGTTAATTAGCGTAGAATCACGAATGGTTCCCCGAATCGGTTTTTTATATCGACGATAGTCGCGATCGCGATAATTGCGATAGGATGAACCTCCAGAGGAAAAAGTACAAGGTCGTCCGGTGACTGGATTAACTGGCACTGGCGCTGGAATTGGGCTACCGTAAATCACTGAAGAACAGCGTGATGACTGAATGGGTCTAGCCTCTACAGCGCTATCCCCCACTATCATCCAAGCGACTCCCACGGTTAAAGGCGTGAGCATAATGTTCAGCCAACGGTGTTGCAGGAGAGAAAATTTCAGCATTATTTCACCTCAAAATAGGTTATATAGCGAGTCAGCGATTTAGTGAAGCGCAAAATTTATCCTGTATCCGGCAATCCTATTCCCTTATCAGTGTACCTATCCAAGCTGAATACGGATGTCAGTCCAACCTTACGCGAATATCAGGTTGACCCATTAGTTCCTTAGCGCTTTAATTCCGGCAGGTTTTCGTGTAATTTCAATATACAACCCAACAGCCAGATACAACTTCATCCAATGGCACTAACTTAGTGTCTAAATAATGATGTCAAGTTTTTGACCAATGACCAATGACCAATGACAAAGAACAATTCCGCATCGAATACCAAACCGGACAAGCTACCTTTGAGCGAGGGGACTATCGCACGGCGGTGAAGCATCTCGAAAAAGCCTGCACCTTGATCAACCGCAATTCTCGCGTCGGCGGAGAGGCGCAAATGTGGCTAGTTACAGCTTATGAAGCCGCCGGACAGCAAACTGAAGCGATCGCCCTCGGTCAGCAATTAACCAAGCATCCTGACCTGGAGATTCGCAAACAGTCCACAGGCTTACTCTACATCCTCCAAGCCCCCCAACTCAAGCGACCCGAAGAATGGATGACCAAGATTCCTGATTTAGGTGCTATTTCTGAAAGTGATCCTAGAGATCGCCGAGGTAGTGGGGTGACTAGAAGCAATCCCAGTTTGAAAAAGTCAGTTGAACCGGAGGCGATCGATCTGAGTACGGTTAATACCAAAGATAATCAGTTTATCTGGGTGGCTCTGGTTGTTATTGCTGCATTAGTGGGTGGACTCTTATGGTGGGGAATTTAACCCTAAAACTGTTCCCTGTTCCCAGACGTGCCATGGCACGTCTCTACATTGCTTCCCCTGCTTCCCCTGCTTCCCCTGCTCCCTATCCTCCCACAAGACTTACAGCTCTTTGCGCTGTAATAAAATACAGTAGATCAAAGTCCCCCTTCAGATCCCCCTCCCGTCCCCCTTTTTAAGGGGGAAGCAAAAGGATGCTTCGCTTTTTTGGCACGGGGAAACCAGAGGATGCTTCGCTTTTTTGGCACGGGGATTTAGGGGGATCGACAATGTACCGCATAGCAGAGCAAACTGCTGTATTCAGCAGACCCTACTTATTTACCATGGACTACCTATCATCGTAAACGCTGACCAAAAATAGGGATGAGATAAGTCTTTATCCCCAATCTCTGCTAATTCTGGCGGTAGCGTAATACTCTCCCCACTCCCCAATAATTTCCCCTCTTCTAACCGCACTTCTCCCCGAATCATTCCTAGTTGCGCCTGTCGCAGCGCTTCGGATTTAATCGGTGCTGTCTCTAACTGACGATAAAATTCGGTCATTAATCCCAATGTCGCTTCATCGCTGACATACCAGAGACTCCCCAGTGCCGATTTTACCCCCGCTTGTACCGCTAATCCCGCAAAGCCTAATTCCGCTTCTTCATCCCCCACGGCGGTGCGACAAGCACTTAGAACTAATAATTCTACTGTGGGTTCATACAACTTTAACTCACGCAGTTGATCAAGGCGTAGTTTGGTATCCCATAACTGAATATAAGAGTTTTCCGGGCGTCCCGATTTAAATTCACCATGAGTGGCTAAGTGGACAATCCCAAAGGGTTGTAGTTGACGCTCTTGTTTTAGGTTTTCCAGGGTAAACTCTTGGTTGAGGAAGGATTCTCCTTGCCATAGTTCTTGGGTAATCGCGGCTAATTCTACCGGGACAGCTTTTAAGGGGTTGGCGTCGGTAAATTCAGAGGCTCCCATTGCCAAAACTTGGAAGTCATTAATATCGCGATAGCGGGTATCGGTTAAGCTGATACTAGGCATTAAACCCGCACTATATTTTTCAATCAGGAATTGTTCCCCATCGTGGAGAGCCAGTAAGGGAATGGAACGCAATCCCCCATCCATGATAAAGCTGAGATTTTGAATCCCTTGGGTTTGTAATTGGTCTTCAATTGGGGCAATTATCCATTGATACAGTTGTTGGGCTGGGGCTAAATAACGGTTGGTACTGCGTGTAATTGGATTAGTAATCGCACGGCGTAATTTTTGAGCTTCCGCTAGAACAGTAGCGCGAGTTGCACCGGGAATGGGCATAAAGATGGGTTCCCCAGTTGGTGTAACGACAACCAGTTGCAGTTGGTCATTATCTTGGGGAACGGGATTAGTTAAAGAACCGGAGTTTGGTGTAATTCGGGTGGGGTAAAAGACGGTATAAATTAGAGCGGGTTTTTGACCTGTGGCGGATTCAATCTTGCTCAAGGTTATCCGAATTTGCCTTAAACTGCTAACGGAAGGATTGAAGATTCCTAGATATTGTTCAAATTCGCGGGTAAATAATTCTTCTAAGGGGAAACCGCGACGGTTCAGTGTAACGGTGAGAGATTGCGGCGGTTCAGCTTGGGGTAATAAGTCTTGGAATTGTTGTAGAAAGTCGAGAGTGGTAATAATTTGAATCGCACCTTTGCTGTAGGGACCCGGAAAGGATTGGAAGGGTAAGATTGAGTTATTGGCGCTGGTTGTTAAGGCTCCAGCCGTACCGTTTATCGTAGCATCACCAACATCAAAGGATATTCCTCTGGCTCCACCATCATGGCGAATAATAATTGTCCCTTCACCAACACCCCCCGCCGTAGAAATGCTGGCAATGATGTTATTTTGGTCGCTAAATGTGCCAGTCGCCTGGAAGAATTGTTCGGTGGTAATATCAACGGTTCCGCCTGTTCCTTCTGTACCCCCTTGGGCGTCAATTAGGGTAACTTGAATCCCATTTTCGGGGTCTAACTTGACAGTTCCGCCATTTCCTGATAATGAACTGGTATTGATTTCTTGGGTAATAATGCGATCGCGTGCTGTAACGGTAACATTTCCCCCCCCTGTTTCTCCCGTTGCGATTAAGTCACCGCTTTCGACTGCACCTGTTTGACTTTCCAGGCTAATATCACCGCCAACACTCGTGGTACTTGAAGTGTCGAGGGTTCCCGCCAATAGGTTATTCTCCGCTATCAGGGAAATATTACCGCCTGCGCCAGTGGTAGAAGAGGAATCCAGAGTGGCTGCGATCGCGTCGATGGTATTTCCGGTTATCGTAATCGTACCGCCATCCGTATCGATAGGAGATTGGAGTGCGATCGCGCCCGCTCGTAGTTGCGCTTTAGCGCCGATCACGCTCAAATCACCGCCTCTAGTGGAGATAGCGTTATTTAAGCTGAAACCCTCTGCGAAGGTAAGAGAAAGACTTCCTCCCTCGGTGTTGAGACTCTCATCTGAAGAGAAAACAAGATTACTCAGGGGATTAGTATTTCCCGCGATAATATCCGCACCACCGATAGAAAGGGTTTCGGGGAGGGTAATGTCTCCCGGAGTATTCAGGGTTAGACTATCGCCACCTTTGTCAGTTGAACCGAATCGTATCGCGTCGCTAATTGTGATCTGATTTCCAGCCGAGAGGTCAATTTTACCGCCACTCCCATTGGTAGAACTCGCATCAATTTCACTGGCGTTAATCTCGTCAGCCGCGTCAATAACTATCGCGCCACTCGCGCCATTTTCTGAGGATGAGTTAAGGGTTCCAGCGCTAGTATTAATACTGCCATTACTGCTGGTAATTGTAATATTCCCCCCAAAGCCTTCGCCAAAGCGTACACCTGCAAAGATGTCTGCTTCGGCGATAATATCTCCACCTGCTTTAAAGGTAATATTTCCGCCACTCCCTGTACCTGTATCGGTGGCGCTTAAACCTGCTTTGACGGTATTTATGGTAATGCTACCTGCTGAAGCCTCAAGAGTAATATTACCGCTTTGACCATCCACAGAAGATGTATCTAGAAAACCTCCAGTAGCATTAATACTACCCCTATTGCTGATCAGATCAATATCTCCACTACCTAATTCGCCAAATGAGTTGATATTACCTGTGATAATATCGTCACTCGCTTCCAGACTGACTGCACCACTTTGGCTACCAGAGACTGTTGATAGAGTACCAGCGCTAGTGTTTATCACTCCGGCGTTTGACCGACAGAGGATTCTATCGTGGCGGTTATGATATCGTTTTCAGCCTCAAGGGTGATTAAACCGCCGTCACCATTATCTGAGGATGTAAATAAAGTGCCAACGCTGGTATCGATACCGCCTCCGGTGCTAGTGAGGTTAATCTCTCCACCGCTTAATTCACCTCTTGCTTCAATGTCACCTGTAATGATGTCACCAAATGCAGTGATTGTGACATCACCACCATTGGCGTTGGGAGAACCAGTACCAGCATCAGTATCTATTTTTCCACCACTTATATCTATTGAACCTGCTTGACTGGTAATAGTAATGTTGCCAGCACTACCAGCATCTTCTGATTCTCTCCTCGCCCATTGGTTCTCCAGATAAGTTGAGAATCGAAATATTACCACCACTGGTAAAATGAGCATCTCTGGAAATCTTGCCATCACTGACTAAACTCAGATTTCCCCCACTCACAAACGGGGTGTCTGGATGATTCAGCGCCAGAATATCAATTCCATTATTCCCCTGAATATAAAGATTCCCCCCGGCTTGGGCTAAAAAAGGACTGGTGTGGTTATCCCTTACCAATACTGTATCCTTCGCCAATAGATTTAAATCCCCCGTTGTTACCAAAGAAGGTGCAACGCCTTCCCCAACCGGAACTAAGGTTATATCCCCTTCAGCCGATAACGTTGCTGTGTATCCTGTTACCTGATTAACAACAATATCTCCAGCTTCTGCTTCCACATCCGCCGCCGTGATTCTCGTCGCTTCAACCACACCCCCATTCGTCAACAATTCCGGTAACATTAACGGTTCAATCGCCAACAAATTCCCCTGATTATCTGTCGGTAATTCAACCTCCAAACTCAGAAGCTGTCCCTCTTGAGTCAACCGTACCCGACTCGTTCCCGGTACTGTCATCACTGAAATATTACCGTCTGGTGCTGTCAAACTCCCCGTACTCAGCACCCCGCCACCAATCAGCGCAAGATTCTGTCCTTCTGATACCTCTAAATCACCCGCATTAATAATCGCTCCGGGCTGCACCGTCTCAAATTTAAATCCATTCGGATTTGGGTAGGGAACAATATGGGGAGCCTTACAAGTATTTTGCCGTAGAAACCTTGATATAGTGTTAATTCAACTCCCTAAGAATGTCGGTTACCAATAATAGCGCGATCGCGAATACCAAGCTGCGGGTTACTTATGTATGTTTGGGGATGAACGCTAAAACTATTACGGCATAAAGCTTAATGCTGGATTTAGTATATTTGTCCGAAAATACTTCAGTTTAGGGCGCATCTAAACAACCCTCAAATTGAGGCGTATAAATTGCGTTCCTCTCTCGGCATTGATAAATATATAGATATAATATATTTCTTCAAAATAGCTAAGATTGATTAAGCGTACTGCCTGCGTAGGCGGGCAAATGAACTTATCCGAGTTTGAGCTTTTAACACTCCATAAGCTCAACTTGATGAGCTTGATGACTTTCCACTAATTGATAGGAATCAACGTAAGCAGCATCCACATAGTGTTCCCTCGGTAGCCAGTCTTTTTCGGCTAATTTATGATGAATTAATGATGTCAAGACACCATCGGGAGTTGTCGCTACCGTTGTCTCTACATTGGTAATTATATTTGGCGTGTCCGGGTCACAAGTTTCCGTCAAGTGAACTTTATATCCTGTCCAAGTTTTCTCTCTTTTTTTTCCCTTTCTTGCCTCCGTGTCATAGGGCGATTCAATCGAGATTGAGTTGGGAGGTAATCCCGTTTTTTCTTTTTTCCTCCATAACAATCTTCCCTCTATAAATACATACTGTTGAATCCACACCAGTCTTAAGGTGGCTACGCTCTCAATTTGACGCAACTTTTCGGCTTGTGGGTCATCTTCACTCCATAACTTTTCCATGAGATGGTGTCCATCCCTGCCAATTAACAATGCTATTTCTTCCCGTTTGGTTTTCTCTTTGGGTAACCGATAATTCTCAAATCGCTCACTGTATCGGTCAAACCCGTCTTCTGATATAATTTCTTGTAGCCATTCCGGTGCAAGTTTAGCTATTTGATTCAGTGTGGCTCTTAGGGTTTCGCCAACTAATTCTAAACGATTAACTTGACGTAT